>JASGGE010000044.1:0-25401 GCA_047605205.1 Siphonobacter sp. | reverse complement strand
GTAAGAAACTTTTTTATTTTTGATTTTCTTCATCCATTTTTTGCGAATCATGTTCTACCGCTTACTTCTGCTCATTGTTCTGTTGCCTTTTTGTTTGCAGGCACAGAAAGTATCCGTAACGGATCTGACCCGAATTAAATCAGCTACTTCCATAGCATTTTCTCCTGACGGAAAACGAGCTGTATACGCTTTGCAAAGCGTTGAAGCTGACCCTAATAAAAAATGGGAGTATAATTACCGTACGCATCTCTGGATTACTGACTTTCAAAGTGCCCCTCGCCAGCTCACACGTGGAGAGGAGAGTGTAAGCCGTGCGATCTGGAAAGATGATAAAACCTTACTTTTTACACGCAGCACTGACGGTAAGTCGCAATTATTTCAGTTATCGTTGGAGGGGGGTGAGCCTCAACAGCTAACCGACTGGAAATACGGTGCGGGCAATCCGGTATTATCACCGGATCGTTCTAAAGTAATTTTTGTGGTAGGCTTGGGTTTGAATGAACTAGTGAAAGACAGCTTGTTCAATCCGAAGAAACAGTTACCCGTCTGGTCGCTGGAAAAACCGGGTTTTGCCAATAACGCATTCTTAACCCCTGATGCTAAAGTGAAGCCTAATCCCGACGGTTCATTAGCTGAAATTCGGGCGTTTCTCAATCAGGATGTAGCCGATAAAAAAGCCAAAGTTATTAACCGCCTGAATTTCCAGGGGGAGGCAACTACGCAACCGGAGTTGAATGTGTCTGAACTATGCGTTCTAGAGTTGAAAGAAGGGGCCAAACCAACTGTATTGACTACTGGTTTTCGTTCTTATAACGGAGCCGCTTGGACTAGCGATGGAAAAGGCATCTATGCCGTAACGGCTCAGCATGATAATGTACACCCAGATCGGGAGCAAACGAGTAAAATTGTTATCCTGAACCCGGCAACGGGTGAAGAAAAAGATATTTACCATTCTGAAAATGAACGTGCTTCCGGGCCTGTAGTATCAGGAATTTATACGGCTCTGATGACAAGCCCTGGCGAAGGCGTTAATTTTCCTAAAATCACGATTCTTACCAATAATGGCAATCCGCAAACGATTGATTTTGATCGTTCGGCTTCTAACCTTACTTGGTCACCGGACTCGAAATATTTGTATTTTACCGCTGCTTCGAATGGTGGGCAACCTTTGTATCGATATGATTTATCCACTAAAAAAGTAGAACAGCTTACTGATTTTGACAGTGGTATTCTGGATTTTGACCTTTCTGGGGATAAAATTTTGTTTGCGAAAACGCAGGTGTCTAACCCTAATGAGTTGTATTATGCTTCGTTAATTCCTGCCAAGACTGCAAAGAAAGCAATCGCTATATCCACGGATGATCTGAAGAAATCATTACAGGCGGCAACAAAACTCACCAACTATAATGATTGGGTAAGCGAGAAGAAATTGAGCTACCCGGAAAAACATACTTTCCAGAACGAAAAAGGATTAACCATTGAATACTGGATTATGAAACCGGCCAATTATGAAGCAGGTAAGAAATATCCATTGTTGCTCAATATGCACGGTGGCCCAACTGCTATGTGGGGGCCTGGTGAAGCTAGTATGTGGCACGAGTTTCAGTTTTTCTGCTCAAACGGGTATGGTGTAGTATATGCCAATCCACGTGGTTCGGGCGGGTATGGTCTGGAATTTCAGCGAGCTAATATTAAAGACTGGGGAACGGGCCCTGCCTCAGACGTACTGCATGCTGCTAGCGAAGCAGCCAAGGAGGCTTGGGTAGATACCTCACGTCAGGTCATTACGGGTGGAAGTTATGCCGGTTATCTGACTGCCTGGATTGTCGGCCACGATCATCGGTTTAAGGCAGCTTTTGCTCAACGCGGGGTATATGATTTGACTACATTCCTGGGTGAAGGAAATGCCTGGAGGCTGGTTCCTAATTATTTCCAATACCCCTGGTTGGATAAAAAAGAGGGTGTCCTGGAGGCAAATTCTCCTTATACCTTCGTCGATCAGATTCGCACTCCTTTATTGATTAAGCACGGTGAAAATGATTTACGGACCGGTGTAATTCAGTCGGAAATGATGTACAAATCCATGAAAATCATGGGGAAAGAAGTTGAATACGTGCGTATGCCCGGAGCCACGCACGAACTAAGTCGTGGTGGAAACGTTCGGCAGCGGGTGGACCGGATTTTACGGATCTACGAATTCTTTGAACGCTATATCGGAACGAAGTAAAACGCATTAATTACCTAAGAAAACGCTGGCAGGATTTAAAATCTGTCAGCGTTTTTTATTAATCCAACTTCTTAAACCGAACGCTATAACGGTCAAGCACTTCTTTCGATTGGTGTGACTTTTCCAATATAAAATTCCCAATAACCAGTACATCCATATCGGTTTGGGCAAAACAGCGTAGTGCATCTTCAGGTGTACAGACAATAGGTTCGCCCCGAACGTTGAAACTGGTATTCACCAGCACGCCACTACCACCGGCGTTTTTAAAAGCGGTTAATAATTGGTGCAGTAATGGATTCGTTGTAGTGTTAACCGTCTGGATTCTAGCTGAATAGTCTAAATGTGTAACTGCTGGAATCGTTGAACGAACCTGTTCAAGCCGAGTTTGCCAGTGATTATCTTCGTATATAATGGCTTTGCGAATGGATTTTTTTACTGGAGCTGTAAAGAGCATGTACGGTGCTGGGCCTGACCATTCGAAAAATGGTTCAACATCTTCTTCACGAACACAAGGAGCAAAGGGCCT
Organism: Siphonobacter sp.; assembly: GCA_047605205.1. GTDB lineage: Bacteria > Bacteroidota > Bacteroidia > Cytophagales > Spirosomataceae > Siphonobacter. Next base: position 22,648 of record JASGGE010000044.1, on the reverse strand, counting down.
GAAATTCTCTCGAAACTTGATACGCTGATTTAGGCGTTGCTGCATTATTGGGTTGCCTGCATCCGCTAGAATGCTACGGTTCCCTAATGCTCGTGGGCCAAATTCCATACGCCCCTGAAACCAGCCTACGATGCTGCCTTTCTGTAACTGATTGGCCGTGAAAGCTAGTAACGATTGAGTATCCGGCTCTTTCTGAAAGACAAAGCCCATTTGCTGCATTCGCCATTGAATAGAACGATCTGAAAAGGAAGGACCTAGACAGGCTCCCTGCATGGCATCTGTTTCAGCACGGATGCAGGCATCATTTTCCAGGTAATACACAGCTAAAGCCGCTCCCAATGCCCCGCCAGCATCACCAGCAGCAGGTTGAATCCAGATATGATCAAATACTGAATAAAGTTTGCTATTTGCCACGCAATTAAGAGCCACGCCTCCTGCTAATACCAAGTGCTTACTGCCCGTTAATGATTTTGCTGTTTGAGCGAGTTTTATCATTACTTCTTCTGTTACCTGTTGAATAGCATAAGCCAGATTCATATAAGGCTGTGTAAGCTCTGATTCGGGCATTCGCCGGGGAAGACTAAATAACTGTCGCCATTTTAGATCGTCAGTCATTTGCAGATCACTGGCAAAACGGAAATAAGCCATGTTCAGCAGAAACGATCCATCCTCACGAATATCAATTAACTCCTTTTTGATTTGCTCAATAAATCGTTGCGTTTGCACATCCTCAGGATTACCATACGGAGCCAATCCCATTACTTTGTATTCTCCACTATTGACTTTGAAACCCAGATAAAAGGTAAAAGCCGAATACAAAAGTCCCAGAGAATGGGGGAAATGTAATTCCTTCAGAAATTCAATTGTATTTCCCGATCCCTTACCAATTGAAGTAGTAGCCCATTCGCCTACGCCGTCCACTGTAAGAATGGCCGCTTCGGAATAAGGCGAAGGATAGAACGCACTGGCTGCGTGAGCCAGATGATGTTCCGTGAACAAGATCGGGATTGTACCCTTGCCCAGTGGCTTGAGGGCATTCCGAATCAGGCGTTTCATGAATAACTTATCCTTAATCCAGACGGGAATTGCCTTCAGGAAACTTCGTAGCCCGGCGGGGGCGAAGGCGTGATACGTTTCAAGTAAGCGTTCAAACTTCAGAAAAGGTTTGTCGTAAAAGGCGATGCTATTGACTTCAGCAAGGGTAATCCCTGCTTCAAAAAGCACGTATCGAATGGCTTCCAGCGGGAAGGAAGGATCGTGTTTGATTCTGGTGAAGCGTTCTTCCTGGGCTGCTGCCACGATTGTGCCGTCAATGATTAAGACGGCGGCACTGTCGTGGTAAAACGCTGAAATTCCCAGGATAACCATGTTTTAAAACAAAGAATAAATAAAAGGAGCCAGAGCAGAACCGGCAGTCAGGAAAGAGAGCATACCTAATAAGATAAGTACAAAAAGTAAAGGCACTAACCAATAACTTTTTCGAGTTCGTAAAAACAACCAAAATTCATGAAAAAATTCCATCTCTCTAGTTATGTTAATGATACTTCGCGGAAATACAAATTGTATTGACAGATTTAAAAACTATTCAAAAAGGATACTTTAAATCGGATTGTGTAAACGTATGATTTCTGGAACGAAATACGGAAGCAGTTCCTTTCTTAAACCGGTTAAGCTGAAGAGAATCTTGACCAAACCATTTTTTCAGATAGGCTACTGGAATGACGAACACCACAAAAACGACTGTTAAGACAATGGTGGAAGTAATACCTGCTAACCAGTCACCTAATCGAAACCAAAGCCAGGCGATTGGATAAAGGGCCTTGGGAATCAGAAGGGTTATCAAGGTAGCCGTCAACCCGATCCATACCCAGGGAAATACAGATGATTGCGTGCAAATGAAGATCAGGCATAAACCAATACTGATTAACCCGATTTCAGAAAGCTGCCTTTTAGTGATTGTATTTGCCATAATCGTAGTGATTGTGATTCAAACGTTTTGCTTTTTTAAGATAAATAGTAGCAGCATCCTGATTAGAAAATCGTAGATATAACGAAGCAATCTGGTTACATAAATTGGCATTCAGAGAATCAGAACGAAAGGCAGTTTTTAGTTTAATAAGCTGCTGGGTAAAAGATTGTAACTCTCGCAGTGAAGGCTTTGTATTTACTGTATAATTCAAATAGGCTAAGGCTTCTTCGGGCCGATCTTCTTTTAATAAGGTAATAAACAAAGGCTGGGCAGACTCAATAGAACTCTCCATTGCAAATGCTTTTTTGAAATAATAAATAGCCTGTTGTGTTTGCTGAAGAGCCAAATTCAACTTGCCAGCCTGAACCATATATCGGTTCTCAAGGGGATATTCCAGTGACAAACCTTCTACTACTTTCCGGGCTCCGGCCATATTGTTATTCTTCAGGTAAATGTCAGCTAGTTTTACCTGAGCATCTGTCCAGCTAATTTGTTTGACAGCCAGTCCGCCAGCTAATTCTTCTTCGGGCGTTTTAGGTCGGTTTTCTTCCGGTGGCATCGGTTCATTAAACGGCCAGCCTTCCTTTAAAATCATGATTTCATAAGCTCCGGCCAGTGAATCAATCGGGGTAATGGGCATCTGCTGGCGAAGTGCTGCAAAGCTCATTTCCGGTTGGGGAGTAATCAATTTCCGTTTTTTTAATCCTTCGTAAAAGGCATTTGATAACAGAGCATAACCCAATAAATTGGGGTGAACGTGCTCAAGTAATGTTTCCTTCCCAAGAGTAGCTTCCGGAGAGTACTTTTCAAAAAAAGCCTTAGTGTCTACTATTGAAACATTAGAATAACGAGCAGGGAGCTTTTGAATGATTTCATTCATCGCTTCAGGAGCCCGAAACCGTAGCAAGTCAGCATCCTTCGCCCGGATAAACCATTGTTTAGCCTCCGCAAAGTGTTGCTGATTCCAACTGGTTTGACCACGTTGGTAAAAGTTCTTAGCATCCTGTCCAATAAAAGGTTTCAGGTCTTTTTCGTTGCTAACCAGCGTACTAATCAAAACCGGAATCTGCTTTTCACTGAATAACCCGCATAGCTCATGCAAATTGGTGCTGAACTGATCAATTCCTTGCTGGTATTCTTTCGAACCAAAGGCAATCTGTTGATCGGCTGCCATTCGTTTCATCAGGTTCTCACGCAAGTCAACTGATTTTGAAGAGAATGGACTCGTCAGGTTGCTAAAAAGCTGGACAACTCGTAATCCACGAAGGTTCATTAACGCATGAACAAGCGAAGGACTACGGAACAAAGCACTAGTAGAACCAACTCCCAATGCTCCATAGTATTCATTATGCCCGCCATAGATTAAAACGGCATCGGGCTGGTATTGAACAACTTCCTTTGCGAACCCATACATGGTATATGAGTTGACGGCAGTTAGAGAAACATTAACAATTTCAAACGTTATGCCAGGAATACTCTGATTTAAGCGGTATTGGAGCCAGCGATGAAAAGAACCATTATGAAAATAAGGATATCCAATTGTGGTGGATTCCCCTAAAACAAAAATGCGGAAAGTTCCTTCCGGTTTGGTGCTTGCAAAGGGTTCCTGATTGCCTACAGTAGCATTTTGCTGATGGGTAAAATAACGTTTTGAAGCTTCTGGGTTCATGACTAGATAACCTGGATGGTTGGCATCTGGGATAAAAAGCCTGTAATCTGACCCATACTGAGCTAACCGTAAACCTCCTTCCAGTAACGCCAGGAAGATCAGAGGCAATAGCACTGCTATTGTCCTGAATAGCCATACCCTTTTTTGGGATAGAGCAGGTTCTTGCTTTGTTTTTAGCTTAGCGTTTACCGTTTTCAAGTGTATTAAACAGAGTTAGTTTTTGGCGGCGTTTAAGCGAAGAATTTCAAATTCAGTAAGATAGATACTTCGCTTAAACACTAGAAAAATACTGAAAATCAGGGACGAATAATGGTTCCGTCCGCTTTTCGTACCTGCCAGTTTGATTTACTGGTAATTGGATATTTGGCAGCTTCTTTTTCGTTAATATCAACTCCCAATCCAGGAGCTTCATTTACCGACATATAGCCATTTTTCATGGTAGGGCAACCACTGAAAATTTCCTGCGTTTTATCTGAAAACTGGACCGCCTCCTGAATGCCGAAATTCCAGACAGCCAGGTCAATATGGGCATGAGCAGCATGGCCAACCGGCGAAACATCGCCCGGACCGTGCCACGCCGTACGTACGTTGAACCATTCGCCTAAACGGGCTACTTTCATAGCGGGAGTTATACCTCCGATCTGTGAAACGTGAATCCGAATGAAATCAAACCACTGGTTAGCCATTGGCTCCCGAAATTCGTTGACATTATTAAATAATTCGCCCATTGCAATGGGAACAGAAGTGCTGGCCCGAAGTTGCTTGAACCAACCCATGTTTTCAGGCGAAAAGGGGTCTTCAATAAAAAAAGGGCGATATTCTTCTACTGCCTTGATCATATTGATGGCTTCCATGGGCTGCACGCGTTCATGGATGTCGTGCAGAAGTTCTACTTCTTCGCCACAACGTTTCCGAACAACATCGAATAGATTCGGAACAGATTTTAAGTAATTCCGAACATTCATATACCCATCCGTTTCCATGCCAAAGCCAGCGGCTTTAAAATCGGGTTTATCAGCGGTAGAACCTACTGCTCCATATCCTCCCTGCTGGATTCGGACGTGTTTATAGCCCTGTTCCATAATCTTCAGTACATGTTCGGCAGTGGCTTCTGGAGTGTTCGCTCCTGCGTGCGTATAGCAGGGAATCGCAAAGCGTACTTTCCCACCTAATAGCTGATAGACAGGCATATTGGCTCGCTTTCCTTTAATATCCCATAGGGCCTGATCCAATCCGCTGAGTGCATTGTTCAGAACGGGTCCATTCCGCCAGTAAGAGCTTACATAAGCCGATTGCCACATGTCTTCAATATTATCGACATCCCGACCAACACAAAACTCGTTCAGATAGGTATTGATGGCCGTCACCACTGAGAAAGCTCGTTGGGTAAAAGTGGCACAACCCAGGCCATATAAGCCGGGCTCTGTCGTTTCAACTTTTACCACAATCAGGTTGGACCCCTGCGGAGCTGTAGCGATTGCTTTTACACTTTTAATTTTTACGGTTGGAAGCCCATTGAGATAAGAAGGCGTTTCTTTTGCCTCTGCTGTGTTGTTAAACGTTCCTAACAAACCAGCGGCTGAGCCCAGCCCAAGCATTTTTAAAGCATCCCGACGATTAGCACTCATAGTTGATTTAGAGATTAAGTGTGATTGGTTTCCAATTAAAATTCTGGAATAGGTATTCAGCTAAAACTGTAAACTGGTAAATTAGTTAAAGCGAGAAGGCCATGTACCAGCCGCCGGGTTTGTGCCCATTTTTGGCTCCTCCCACGGCCAGAACTACATATTGCTTCCCGGCTATTTCGTAGGTCATAGGTGTAGCAAAACCAGCAGCAGGAAGCTGGTACTCCCAGACAATCTTGCCGGTTTTCTGATCGAAGGCCCGGAAGCGTTCATCTTTTGTTCCGGCGATGAAAACCAAGCCTCCGGCAGTAACAATGGGGCCACCATAGCTTTCGGTACCGGTGATCGGAATGCCTTTTTTCGTGAGTTCGGGAAACTCGCCCAGCGGAACAGTCCATACATATTCACCGGTATTCAGGTTAATAGCATTGAGTGTTCCCCAGGGTGGTTTAATGGCCGGATATCCGTCTGGGTCAAGAGCTCTTGTCCATCCATTGTTGATATAAGGAGATGAATAAGGAAAATGACCCTTTTTAGGAGTTGCTGCCTGGTTACTGACACTATGAAACTCTCCCGAAGGTTCTTTATTTAGCAAAAAGCTGACGATAGCTTTTCGCTGTTCTTCTGAAATATGCTGGAAAGAAGGCATTCGCCCTTTGCCACTTTTAAGTATTTCTAAAAGATCTTTTGAAGAATACTTGTCTGCTACGGTGGTTAGAGCCGGATATTCCTGACCACTGCCTTTACGGTCCTGTCCATGGCAAACAGCACAGTTAGTTATATAAAGCGACTGACCCTGGGAGGTATTGCTGGTTCTGGGCTTATAATCCAGTAGTTTCAAGTCCCAGGCCATTTCGTTCGAGTTCTGGTACAAAATTCCTTGCGGATCAATGGCATTTCCTCCCCATATGGCTCCACCACCCATACCCAGTATAAACATGCCTTCTCTACTGGGGGGCGTGTATTTACCGCCTGTTTTAGTTTCGAGAAAACGTTTTTTTACGGCTGCATGAGCTTCAGGAGAGCGGTTGGTAATGTCATTTTCGGTGAATACCTGTCGGGCGAAAGGGGCAGGCTTGGTCGGGAAAGGTTGCTTGGGCCAAGGTTTTTCGCCGGGCATTCCTGTTGTAGGAACAGGCCGTTCTTCGATGGGAAAAATGGATTGCCCGGTGTCCTGATTGAGCACGTATACCAGGCCGTCTTTAGTAGTTTGAACGACTACGTCGGTAGCCTTGCCATTATGCTGAATGGTAGTCAGGTTAGGAGGGCAGGGAATGTCACGATCCCATAAGTCATGGTGTACCGTCTGGAAATGCCATTTACGTTTGCCCGTTTCGGCATCCAAAGCAATAATGCAATCAGAAAAAAGATTGATACCCGGGCGATCGGCCCCATAAAAATCAACGGAGGGCGAGCCCGTACCGAAGTAGACCGTTCCACGCGTTTCGTCCAGCACCATACCCGACCAGTTATTTACGGCACCCATAAATTTCCAGGCGTTTTTGGGCCAGGTGTCGTAGCCAAATTCGCCAGGGTGAGGAATAGTATGAAACACCCATTTTAATGCTCCCGTCCGAACGTCAATACCGCGAATAGAACCGGGAGCCGCGTTGCCAAACTCACCCACCCGCGAACCCATGACAATGGTATTCCGGTAAATGACTCCAGGGCTGGTGGCTTCAACAGTGAGGTCGTTAACGTCATGATCCAGGCCATCCCCTAGGCCAATGTGTAAGTCTACTGACCCATTTTGACCAAAAGAGGTAACGAGTTTTCCTGTCTTCGCATCAATAGCTAGTAGTTTTGACCCTGCCGTGTAGAAAATCTGATTACCTTCTTTCCAGTACATTATTCCCCGGCTGGGATGGTAGCGGGGCGACTGATTTTCGAATGGGTCAAACTTCCAGAGTTCTTCGCCGGTATCAGCTTTTAAAGCAAATAATTTCAATAGCGGAGTAGTGCCATATAATATCCCGTCAATCATGATTGGCTGACACTGGAGCTCCATGGGTTTTTCGTCCTTGGCTGCATCGTATTGCCAGGCGAGTTTTAGGCTTGCAACATTACCAAGATTGATCTGCGTCAGGGAAGAATAGCGGTTGCCTGCATTGTTTCCCCCGTATGCAGGCCAGTCGGATTCATCCGGCCCTTTCTTATTCGGGAAAAACGCTGCAATACTTAGAACGCAAAGTCCTAAGGTGCATACAATCAATTTCATATAATGCTTTAGAGGTTAAATGGGTGTACTGAGTTTCTTAGTTAGATGTGAATTTTTGGGTTGTTTTTATACCCCGAACCTATTTCACAAAAAACTCATATTCAATTTTCCAGGTCATGGTTTTTCCAGGCTCAGCTTTGATTTTGATATAAGGTTCGGGCGAAAAAACCGTTCGGATTGACCAGTACACAATACGAGTAATGGGTTGATCGGCGTGTACTTGTATTCCAATCGTTTTGTTTTCAGCACGAAGGTTATAGTCAGAAGCACTAGTGCCAAAACCAGCTAAAAAGACCTGAGCACTTTCGCCTTTCTCAAGCTCTTTTAAGTATCTGACCTGTTTGCCTTTTACCTCAGCAAGAGATTCAAAACCCTTACCCTGATTAATGGCTTGTAACTCAAAAGGAAAGGTAACCTGTACACCAGGGCCAATAGGTTGGTTGTCGAAGACAAAGAAATTATGATCGTAGGCGTTTGTTTCGATGGTTTTGGTGCCTGTGTTTTTCAAATGATGCTCAAGAATCAGGTGATTCTTCTTTAAGCGAACAATCTTTTCATACGTATATGAGTATCCAGCGGCATGGGTCAATACGTGTGTGAAGATTGCCTTATCTTTTTTTACCTCGGTAGTCCATGTACCGGGGTTGATATTTTCGTAAGGCTTATAAAAAGCATAGGGCGTATCTTCTTTCTTTATTAAGGCTCCGACACCGATTTTAAGGAAAGGCTCGCCCGGCTTAGCGGTTTCATAACCAATGGGGACAAACTCTTCTACAGGCCCGCTGATCGCATCGTGATTATAGGGATCATACTTATCAAACCAGCAACCGAAATAGGTGTGCCCTTTGTATTCCAGCGAGGCAATTACGCCTGACCAGTCGAAGCGTTGGCCACGGTAATACCCTTTTTGCTGATCAGGTAAATACAATTTTGCTTTGACTATATTATTGGAAATTTCGGCTTCTGGAAATTCTTCAGTAGTCGAAAAACGTATTACAGCCAATAGCAGGCCTGAAAGAACAAGCGGTTTTAGCATAGCATTAAGAGCTAACGTGGTTTTCTACCTGACGGCTTGTCGACAGAAAACCACGTTACGGATTAGTATCCTGGATTTTGTTTCATATTGGGGTTCGCCGTAATTTCAGCAATAGGAATTGGCTGGGCATAGTCAGTGGCATCATCCCATTGAATAGTTCCTCCGCGTACTTGTTGATAATAGGCTGCTTCTGAAGATCCTATCTTCCACCGGCAAACGTCGAACCACCAGTTAAATTCTCCAAACAGTTCGGCCCAGCGTTCGTACTTAAGTGGATCATTTTTTAGAACATCATCGGTGGCCATTGTTGCGTCACTTAAACTAACATAATCTACCGAAGACGGCGTATTTACGTCATATCCGTATGCTCGTCGTTTTATTTTGTTGATATATTCGAGAGCTGTGACATTATCACCCGTATGGGTTAAGGTTTCAGCATAGAGAAGATAAATATCGGCCAGGCGTAACCAGAGAATATTATTCCCATTCGCTCGGTTTACTTCCAGCTCTGTTCCACTCAGGTTGATATACTTTCGAAAACTCCATGCTTCCATGTCAACCTCAGTAATATCCAGATAATGCGAAATTGGATATTTAACCCCACTTACAACCATTGAATCAACATAAGGCTGAAGACATGATACCCATAAGCGTGGGTCTATCGTTTTATTAGCCCTTGCTGTTATAGAGTTAGTAATGTAAGAATTATCTACGTTACTAATATTGGCTGAAGTAGTGCCATCAGGGAAATAATGGCCTAGATTAAACCCAAAACGGGCAATACTTTTTTCATGCGGAAATAGGTTCGACCAGGCGGAGGCTATTGGAGCTCCGGTACTGGGATTTACATAAGTCGGAGCAAGAATTGTACCTATAAAACAGCCCATTGATAAATCAGAAGAGCCAGAGTAAGTCATGTCTATATTAAAGTTGAGTTCAAATAATGATTCTGAATTGAACTCATTTTCTCCATTAAACATGGTTTTGTAGATATCATACGTAACTAATGACTTGCCACTGTTGTTGATAACGTCTTCCAGGTAAGTTTGGGCATTGGTCCAGTCCTGGGTATATACGTATACTTTGGCTAGAAAGCCCTTTACGGCCCATTCCGTGACTTTATGTTTATCGGCTGCGGCAGTCCATGTATTTCCGGCTAATAATGTTTCGGCTGTCTTTAAATCACTGATTATAAAATCCCAGCATTCTTTTACAGTCGAGCGGGAAACCTGGGTTTCACTTAAGCTGGTCGCTACAGTTGTGACAATGGGGACGCCCATCAGATCGCCTCCTGTACCATCTACAATAAAACTTTCTCCCCATATTGCCGTTAAGTAGAAATAAAACCAGGCACGCATAAAAAGGGCCTGCCCTTTGATCAGTGAGATGGAGGCTTGGTCGGTTGTAGAGGCATTGGCATTTACACTTTCAATACCCGCCAATAAGGTATTACAGCGTTGAACACCTCGCCATAAGTCTGGCCAGGTCATAGCCAGGTAAATATCACTGGAAATGGTATTATTTTCCCCCATGAGGATCCAGTTTTGTAGACCCTGCCAGCTTAAATCACACGTATGATCCCATAGGTAAGTGTTATATCCGCCCATAGCACGGCCGTAAATGCCGTTAGCGTGCTGGGTAGCATACACACCCGTAAGAAGCTGTTCTAGATCTGAAACGGAAGCAGGATAATTTGCAGTGGAGATAGCCGTTGGATTATCAACATTGACAAAATCTTCTTTACAAGATACCATACTCATAATGAGTACAGCAAATACGGAGAATCTTAGAAATATTTTCATTGGTCTGTTTTTTAACGATCGCTTCTAGAAACTTGCATTAATACCCATTGAAAGAAGGCTTGTGCGAGGATAAGCATAGATGGCATCGATTCCCCGGGCTGTTGTGCCATTACGTCCTAATACTTCAGGATCCAGGCCAGAATATTTCGTGAATGTAAGTAGGTTCTGGCCCATGGCGTAGATTTTTACATTGCTGATTTTTAGTGATTTAGTAATGTTATTGGGGAGATTATAGCTAATCTGAACATTACGTAGTTTCAGGTATGCTCCGTTTTCAATAGCATAGCTGGAAATTCGGGTATAGTTGGCGTTAGGGTCGCGGACGTAGGTATTTGTAGACGTATTTGTGTATCCGACACGAGGCTGGTCGGTGAGCCCGATTCCATTAAAAAAGGATGTATTGAAAATATCTCGGGTCGTATTATAGTCGCCTACAAAGTATTGTGTATAGTACCGATTTCCATTGAAGATGCTTACACCGGCTACTCCCTGTAATAGAGCAGAGAATTCGATGCCTTTCCACCCGAGGTTTAGAGTGATCCCATAAGAGGCTTTAGGCCAGGGGTTCCCAATAAAAGTTTTATCCGCTGTAGTGATCATACCATCACCATCTACATCTTTAAATCGTAGGTCACCGGCTCCGGTAGCCGCTGCCTGATAATAGGCACTGCTACCGTTTTTTTCCTGGGCCTGCTGATTTAAGGCTTCTACTTCCGCATCCGTTTTGAAAATTCCTTCGACGACGTAGCCGTAAAACTGACTCATCGGCTGACCCACTTCAGTACGTGCCACGGTGCTTTCTAAATAATCACCGGCTGACCCGTCACTGATTGGATTGTTATTAACTCCATCCAGTTTTTTTACTAGATTTTTATTAAAGGAAACGTTACCCGTGATTCCGTAAGTGAAATTTCCGGCCTTTCCCCGGTAATCAATGGCGAGTTCAAGCCCTTTGTTACTCATCTGGCCAATGTTTGTATAAACTGTAGAACTACTTCCAAATCCGGCAGACATTGCAACGGGTACTTGATAAATCATACCTTGGGTTTGGCGATTGTACCAGTCGATAGTAACATTAAGGTGATTTTTTAGTAGGCCAATTTCCAATCCTATATCAGTCTGTAGAACAGACTCCCACTTGATGTTTTGATTCGCTAACTGAGCCGTAAGAGCATATCCTTTTGTTCGGGTGCTGCCGTCTGCCAGCCCTTCGGCATTAACTCCTCCTGAACCAGCGTATGAGGCTTGGTAAGTATACTGGGGGATATTGCTGGTACTGCCTAATTTGCCGTAGCTAGCCCTGATTTTTAGATTTGAAATGGAACTAAGGTTATCATGAATAAAAGGTTCGTCGGTTAGTTTCCACCCTACAGAAGCCGATGGAAATACCCCGAATTTATTAGTTGGCCCAAATCGATCAGAACCGTCGCGACGAATGTTAGCGGTAAAAAGATATTTATTATTGAGGGAATAGTTAATACGGCCAAACTGGGAAAGCAGGCGGGTTTGGGGAAATTCACCTCCACTTGCTACGTAGCTACTGGGAGTGGTTGTCAATCCGAGATTATACGTAACGTATGGAAATCCCTGAGCGGAGGCCACTAAAGAGGTAAGATCTGATTTATAAGCTTCGTATCCCGCTAGTAAAGTGACGTCATGTTGACCAAATCTTTTAGCATAAGTCAACACAAAATTGGCAGTGAAATTACGTTGATTGTCTACTTCACGGCTTAGTGAAGCAACGTGGTTTGCCACAACTCCATAATCATAAGCTTCTGTAAATTTTTTGTTTTTAATACTATAAATGGAAGCTCCTACTGTACTGCGAAAAGTAAGTCCACTGATGATTTCCCAGTCTGCATAGAGGTTACCTTCTAAGGCATACGTCTGGTTTAGCATGTGATTTTGGTATTCCTGCCCTACTAAATTAGGGCCGCCAAAATAACTGCCCGTCTGAGCCCAGCCACCATATGAATTAGAAGAGTCATAGATTCCAACTACCGGGGCCGAACGAAATGGGAAAGTGGTACTAACCATAGGATTCGTTCCTGTCATCCATGCGTAGAGGGTTTCGCCAACTTTAATGCGTTTGTTAATTTTAAAGTCGGCGTTTGAGCGAACTCCGTAGCGTTCAAACCAGTTATCAATCATGGTTCCGCCTTCTTTCTGATAGTTGGCAGAGAGGTAATAATTAGTTTTCGTGGTAGCTCCTGACAAGGAGAGAGAGTAACTCTGTTCAACACCTTGGGTATACATATCTTTTACCCAATCGTTGTTTGGTAAGCTACTGGCATCTCCCCATCCACTGGTACTTACTCCAAAAGCTGATTCCGCAGTGATGTAATCGGTAGTGTTCAGAAGCTTATAGAGATTTCGGGGTTGACGTACCCCATAATACGCATTGAAATCAATACTCATCTTGTCAAGATTTTTTCCGCGTTTGGTAGTCACCAGAACAACCCCACCCGCAGCCTGAGCACCGTAAATAGCAGCAGCACTCGCATCTTTCAGAATTTCAATGGACTCAACATCCTGCATATTGAAATTACTACCCGACGACATCCGGATTCCGTCTACAATGTAAAGAGGGGACATCCCCCCGATTGAACCAATTCCCCGGATAACAATATCAGCACTACCACCCGGAGCTCCATCCGAACGGGTTACCTGTACGCCAGCTGCCCGGCCCTGCAAGGCTTCCGTAACACTTCGAACAGGTAAGTTTTTGATATCTTCTGCTTTTACCGAGGAAACGGAACCCGTTAAATCTGAGCGTTTTTGTGTGCCGTATCCTACCACCACGACTTCACTAAGAGCCTTAACATCTGGTGCTAGAATGACCCGAATGCTGGTCTGGCTTTCGCTAACCGCTATTTCCTGAGTAACGTAACCAACGGATGAGAAGATTAAAGTAGCAGGGCCACCCGGAAGATTAATGGTAAATTTCCCTTCATTATTACTGGTCGTCCCGAAGGTTGCATCACTTTTCAAACGAATGTTTACCCCTGGCACTGGGTTATTAGACTCATCAATTATAGTGCCCGTAACGGTGTATGTTGGGTTAGGAGCTTCCAGCGTTGCGGCCGAACCGGGGCTTTCATGAATCAATAGCGGTTCAGAAGTTTTTTTGCGTTTCAGGATAATACGTTTGCCTACTACCTTATAATCAATTAGATTGGGCTTCAGTAGAGCGTCCAGAACGGTTGAGAGCGGTTGGTTCTGGAATGAAATAGATGCCTTCCGATTTTCGTCGAAAATCTGGTAATTGTATAAGAAACTTACACCAGCAACGCGTTCCAGTTGCTCCAGGGCTTCTTCCATAGAAACACTGGTAACCTGAAGCGTTACCCGCTGATTTAGCACCTCTTGAGCCTTTACTCCATGAGCCTGAGCAATGGCTGCGAATATGCAAATCAAGAAGACCTGATAGAGGCTTAGACGCATAATTCTTAAAACAGTGTTGGGAACTGTTAAATTTTTTTTCATAATTCGTTTTCGATTTGTCGGTTTCACGATTCGGCAAAAAGATTCCCCAGGCCCGCTCAGCGGGCCTGCCTTTAACAAGGTTAAGGGGGTTTGTTTAAGTCGATGATGCCGCGAACATCATCGACTTTTTTTTAGAAGAGCAAGCCTAATTGGTGATTATGCATACGTAAAGTTTAGAGGTTAATGATTTAGAGGTAAAGTGCTGTGTATGAATAGATTTAGAGGCATCCTTGGCTGTGAATGCGGATCTCGGTATTGGTTTGCTCAAATTCTGCGTCAATCGTCTGGCAAATCAGATTCAATTTTTCAACTAAGGGTTCATCCGTGAGGGTTGCTGTCAAATAACAGTTCTTCATACGCTCGTGATCATAGCTTATCTTAATACCATAAACTTTCTCCAGCTTATCGAATACTTCACTGATTGGGGTACGTTTGAAAGAAAAAGAAGTAGGTTGGATAATGGTTGAAAGCTGTTTAATGCTTATGGTATGCCTGGTTAGTTGCTGAGCCTGTAAAATTACCTGCTCCTGAGGAGTCAGAATTAGTCCTTTTAAAGAAGCATCTTGTTGGTGTTTGGCCAGTTCTTGCTTAAGGAATACGGATACTCGCCCCGTTTTAACAATTACTTCAACCTTCTTTGTACAAGATTTAATTGTAAAACTGGTGCCTAATACCTTTGTAACCAGATCTTCAGCATAGACATAAAACGGCCGCCCAGGATTTTTAGCTACTTCAAAAAATGCTTCACCTGTGAGAAATACCTCGCGTCTCTGTTTTGAAAACTGATAACTAATTCGACTTTTCGGTTGAAGAATGACAGAACTCCCATCTATTAATGTGACAACCAAAGGATGGTTAGTGCCATTAACTCGTTCTTCTAAAATTTCTTTGGGAACGATTGCTACTGAAGGCATTGGCTTACGTTCCTGAAGCATATACCAACTGATTCCCACAATTAATAAGAGGCTGGCGGCCAGGCTCATCCATATGGATATACGTCTAAACGGATGAACTGTAGGAGAATAAAGAGCTTCTTCCAGCCGGATGGCTTCTTGTTCTAATTCTACGGATGAGGCTTGGTCAAATGCTTCATAAAGTACACGTAATAAATGCTTCGCCTGATCAACTGTATGAGCTTGCTCCGGGTGATCCTGAATCCATTGGACCCAGAATTGAGCATCCTGTGGGTTATTTTCTAATACCCACCGTCGAAAGGATTCGTTCGCAATAAATTGATCAGTAGAGAGGAGCATGTAAGCAAAAGGCTTATACTACTGGAATGACGGAGGGAGTTAAGAAAAATACTCTTTTAAGAAGAAAAAATTTAATAAAAAATATATATGAAAGTAAATGTGTCTGGGTATCAGAATATTAAATAAAGAATAAAAAAAGGTAAAGCATAACGGACTAATAGGGTTTTCAGAGAATTTAATGCTCTATGCTGGTGATTGGCGACGGACTGGCGGCTGATGGACATTACCTCTGCAATTCGCTCTAGATCTAGGCCCTGATAAAATTTTAGAAACAATACTTCCTGCTGGCGTAAAGGAAGTTGAGCTAGTGCCTGACGTATGCTTTGCCTGGTTTGAGAAAAGTGTTCTTCTTCAATCAGATTTGATTCAATAACAAAATCATCTACAAAAAATGCATCGTCTTCTTCCAGCTCCGTAACCCGGTCCCGGATACGCAAGTGATCAAGTAAGCGGTTTCTAAGGGCCTGAAGCAAGTAAATAGTAACTACGTTAATATTGAGCGATTGCCGATTTTCCCAGATATTGAGGAAAAGGTCTTGGATAAGGTCTTTACTTAATTCCCGATCTTTTGTAAAGCTTGTGGCGTAATTTATCAAAATGGGTCGCTGTGATTCTGCCAACTGGCAAAAAGCTTGCTTATCGCCAGACTTTGCCAATTGCCAAAGCTCAACCAGATGCTGGTTTTTCTTTTGGAGGTTATGCCTGCGTTCCAATTGTTTAGAGGTTAACTGGTGTTCAAATATGAATAATTATTATAGAATAAGTTCAAATTTTTCATAATAAAAGTTTTTAAAAAATGTTTATTGGTGACTACTGGTACAATAGGCGAGCGATTCTTAAAATCATACTTAGAGTATAATCTAAAGCTATATACAGATAACGAACTTTATGTGAAAAAGGGCCTCATGAAATAGTTGATATTCATTATTACCTCTGCCTAAGCATATTTCGTTGTGCTATTTTACTGTTTGGGCTTAAGAAATCGTCAGATAACAATTGGCCAATGGTAGTAGAGCCCGAAGCCGTTATTCGGCATTGAGCCAGACTACGGCTAATAATGTTTTTAGCCGGATGCTATGGTTCGGGGGAGCTGATACGATACAAAATCGCAGCCAGATGCAGTGGAATCTACTTGTTATTGACGGTGTACTATATGGTATTTCTGCTGATAATCAGTACTTTGATGTAGATGGAATAACTGGAAAAGAAATCTGGCAAACGGCACTAACGGACAATGGAGGAACTATAAGTAGAGGAGTAAGCTATTGGACAGATGGGCAGGAAAAACGAATTTTATTTAAAGTCTTGATCAAATGTAGAGGCTTATTGGTTATCCTGGAATCCTTAATTCGAGTGATAACTTATTAACTATCAAAAAATAATAACATGAATAAAAATACTAATGACTGAATGCTACGAATTCTGTCTGATTCCGACAGACTGGAAAAATAGAAATTTGTGACTTTGTTTCCAGAATGCTTTATGTACCTTCCGATTTCCAAAAAGAATCACATGAAACGATTAGTATTTGGAGTGTTAATATTGATCACGCAGATGACGCAGGCTCAAACCTCTACTGATTCATTGGCTTTACTAAAAGGTATGTGGAAGTTTCGGGAGGTATCTCCGGGGCTTGTCTGGAAACATTTTCATTTTTCAGAAAAACAGCTTTTCGGGTCGAATCAAAATATTAACGTGTTGGATACGAAGCTGAAAAACAAAAAGCTGAAGTTTGCTTTTGTCTCTGCGGATACGCCAGGGGATACTGCTCGTAAGCTGTTAAAAACCAGTGCACTAGCTGAATATTCACACGCACTGGCAGCCATTAATGGTACTTTCTTTAATGTTAAAAATGCAGGTTCTGAAGATCTTCTTAAAATTGAAGGGAAGTTGCTGGATACAACCACTTATTTAGTTGGCAAGCCGCTGCTCGAGCATAAACAGGCGGCAATAACCATTCAGAAACGAAAAGTAGAGATTGAGCGAGCTCCTGGTGAAATGGCTTATGGCTGGGATAAGAAACTTACGCAGCCGAATGTAATGGTAACAGGCCCTCTATTACTTTGGGAAGGCAAGCCAGTTCCCCTGAAGAAAACAGCATTTAATGATAATCGTCACCCACGAACGGCCTTGTGCATTACAAAAGATAAACATCTGTTAATGGTAACGGTGGATGGAAGGACAGCTGAGGCTTATGGGATGTCATTACACGAATTGACGTTTATTTTAAAGCAGTTTGGCTGTATCAATGCGGTTAATCTGGATGGTGGTGGGTCTACCACAATGATTATTAAAGATCAGCCGTATTCAGGCGTAGTGAATATGCCCTGTGATAACAAACTATTTGATCATCTTGGTGAGCGTGCCGTGAGTAATGTCTTTGTCATTCAGGCTCGATGAGTTTTAAGCTAGCCCTGGAAACGTTATCTAGTCATAAAACACAAATAGCGAGGGACTTAAGCCCCTCGCTATTTGTGTTTATTTGAAAACTACTCTTCTTTTTTACCCAGTAAGTTTGAAAAGAAGCCTTTGGCATTTTCCAGGGCATCGTTGGCTGCATCTTTCAAGTCTTCCAACTTCTGCTCGGCTACGTCTTGCAGAGCATCCAGTTTTTGGGCGGATGCATCTTTCAGTGATTCCAGTTTTTCTCCGGCGGCACTGGCTAACTGGCTGGCCGTCTCTTCGGCAGAATCACTAAGTTTGTTGGCTTGTGCCGACAGGTTTTCGAATTGCTCAGAAGCATTTTGCTTCAGGTTTTCTAAGTGGGCTTCAGCCTGATCCTTCAGGTTGTCTAGCTGGCTTTTTTCTGGTTCGTTGTTCATAATAATAAGGGTTATTATTTGATGTAAAATTGGGTATTTACCCCAAATAATAACCGTATAATGTTCGATTTTAGATAAACGGTAAGAAGCTTACTATTAAAGGCTTAAATCTACCGGGAATCTATTAAATCGTTTGTTTCTTCATTTCCTTTACGGCATAGTCTACCGCACGAGCTGTGAGAGCCATGTAGGTTAAGGACGGATTTTGCGTAGAAGTGGAGGTCATACAGGCTCCATCCGTCACAAATACATTCTTACAGGCGTGCATCTGATTCCACTTGTTCAGCATGGACGTTTTGGGGTCTTTACCCATACGTACGCCACCCATTTCGTGAATGTCCAGACCAGGTGCCTGTTTGGAATCACGAATCCGGATATTTTTAAATCCCGCTGCCGTGAACATTTCAGTAAACTGCTCATGAAAGTCTTTGATCATCTTCTCATCATTGTCGTCATAATGCATGGCAATTTTGAGTTGTGGAATACCAAATGGATCTTTCAAATTCGAATCCAGGCTCACAGTGCTGTCTTCCTTCGGAATGGTTTCGCCCATCATGTGCGATCCCACGTACCAACCGCCTAATTTCGGGTTCATGAGGTTATTTTTCAGGTCAGTACCCATTCCATTGTTATCGGTATAGGTATTTCTTCCGGCACTAAAACCAGCGGCATAACCACGAAGGAAGTCCGTCTCCTGCTTATACACATTGCGGAAACGAGGGAAGTAAGGACTATTTGGCCGACGGCCACTGGTGGTTGAATCGAGGAAGCCATCGTATTCCCCCGAAATAGTAGCCCGATAATTATGGAAAGCTACGTACTTACCCAATACCCCGCTGTCATTCCCTAAGCCATTCTGGAAACGGCTTGACGTGGAGTTTAGTAAGATCAGGTTCGTGTTCATTGCTGCTGCGTTCACGAAAATGATTCGGGCATAGTATTCAGTCATCTTTTTCGTGTGAGCATCTACCACCCGCACACCCGTAGCTTTCCCTTTTTTATCGTTGTAAATGATTGAATGCACCACCGAATCAGGGCGTAAGGTCAGTTTTCCTGTTTTCATTGCCCAGGGAATCGTCGAAGCATTACTGCTAAAGTAGCCGCCGAATGGACAGCCCCGTTCGCAAATAGTGCGGTGCTGGCACTGGGCCCGGCCCTGCTGAAAGTGAATATCTTTGGGTTCGGTCAGGTGAGCACAACGCCCCTGAATCAGGTGACGGTCTTTGTATTTGCTGGCAATTTGTTTCTGGAAATAGCTTTCCACGCAGTTCATTTCGTGGGGTTTCTGAAATTCGCCATCGGGAAGGTTCGGAAGGCCATCTTTATTTCCCGAAATGCCCGCAAATTTTTCTACGTAACTATACCAGGGTGCAATGTCAGCATAACGAATAGGCCAGTCGACGGCAAAGCCATCACGAGCGGGGCCGTCAAAGTCAAAATCGCTCCAACGCTGGGTTTGCCGTGCCCACAACAGCGATTTTCCCCCAACCTGATATCCGCGAATCCAGTCAAAAGGTTTTTCCTGAACGTAAGGGTGTTCGGCATCTTTCACGAAAAAATCAGTACTGCCTTCGTAAAAAGCGTAACACTTGCTAATAATCGGATTGGCGTCTTTGATTTCTTTTGGAAGTTGGCCCCGGTGTTCAAATTCCCAGGGATTCATCGTTCCCGTTGGGTAATCAACAATATGTTTAACGTCTTTGCCCCGTTCTAATACCAGGGTTCTCAGGCCATGTTTTGTAAGTTCTTTCGCTGCCCAGCCACCGCTGATACCCGAGCCAATAACAATGGCATCGAATTGATTGGCAGCACTTGTTTCCATAATATGCATTGGTGCTCAATTGTTATTTGCCAACAGGAACACAGCCAAAGTAATGACCAGGAACGAGTTGATAATGTGAAACATTCGTCATGTAATACTCGGAAGTGGTATATCCGCGAATGGTAAGGGACTTTACCAAGGCCGCAAAATCTCTCGCCGCCTGATCAGCAGACTGGCTCATTTGCTTCAGAATTTCCATTTTCTGGTCTCCCGATAATGACGTATAGGTTTTACCGTAAGATTGCTGGGCTGCTTTTTCGGCCAGGGCCAGACCATTGGTCAGGCTTTCCTGGCTCTTGGTATCCATGCAGTCTTTTACAATTTTCTGAATGTATACCGCAACACCCAGGCTTTTCGCTCCGGGGGTATCAGTAGCCGGAATAATAACTTCCGTAATTTCAGCCAGGATTTCTTCCTGAGGGGTGGTCAGAAACCGGGCCTGGGCCAGGGTTTCCTGGTTCCAGCCATTGGCCCAGGACGGCAGTACCATCATACCGCCTGCGGCAGCGGCCAGGTTTCGGAGGACAATTCGTCGTTTCACAAAATTTCGTTGTTTTAGGAATGAATCAGATCGTAGAGGGTAAGCGGTTAACGATTTGGTTCGGGGTTTAAACAAACACTCGTGAGCCCGAGTAACTATTTCGGAACTCCCGGGGGGTACAGCCGTTCTTTTTCAGAAACGTACGGTTAAAATAGGATAAATTATTGTATCCGCATTTATAGGAAACTTCGGCAATAGTCTGGTTGGTATCAATGAGCAGACGAGAGGCGTGCCCTAGTCGAATTTCATTCAAACTATCTACAAAGGTTTTGCCGGTACTTTTCTTAATAAAACGGCTAAACGAAACCTCCGGCATGTTGACAATCCTGGCTACTTCAATTAACGTTAACTTTTTTTTGTAGTTGGATCGCATGTATTCAAATGCTTTTTCAATCCGGCGACTATTATAATGAATCGTTTCATTTGTGAATGATTCATTAGACAACGTTCGCATATTTCGCGAGATAGATAAATCGTGTAGAATAGACATAAGATCCAAAACGGAGTCAAATCCACTTTTATGACAGAGGGCTTCCAGTCTTGGGGCAATGGCTTCAATGGTTTCCCGGCAAAATAGAACACCTTTTGAAGACCGTTCCAGTAATGCCCGGATAAAGCTTAGTTGATTACGCCGCAGGAACTTTTCATCGAACAGATCACGGTGAAACTGAATGGTAATCTCTCTGATTTTAGTGCTCTGACACTGATGGTCAAACCAGCCATGGGGCAGATTACCTCCTACCAAAACCAGTTCCAGCTCATCAATTACTTCAGAATGATCCCCGATAATTCGCTTCACGCCTTTCCCCCGGGCAATAAAGTTTAGTTCGTATTCTTCGTGTGAATGCAGTGGAAAATCGAACGTTGATTTTACTCTTGAAAAAAGGGTGAAGCAATCGTGCTGAGTAAGTGGTGTAATTTCCCGATAATGGTTACTCATATAGCAGATAAATTAGGTTTAGATAAAGAATCAATAGTATGATCATATAGTATTAGTATATGTATCAACTTGTTATCTCAAATATATATAATAATTCAAATAAGTATTTAGTACTTTATAGATATTGTTAATATTATCCAGGAATATGTACAAAATTTAAGGAAATCAAAGAGAATAGTATTTCAGTAAATGATAAAATAGTATTATAAATCTGGTATGAACGTACGTGATTTTTTTGCTGCGAATGAATACGCAAATCAAGAATGAATTTGTTCAAACGTTATATCTTCTTCGAAAAGACATTGTTTCTTTGCGATCATTAACCAGTATGGATACAGAAGTACTTACCCGGTTCGGGAAACCTTCCGTATCCATATTGTTGTTTCTAATCTCAATGGCTATGAAAAAAAGCATTATTGTTTTCTTTATTTACATTTCTACCATCCTGATGAGCCTGGCCCAGCAAACTCTTTTGTTGACGAAGTATACCTTTACTGATGCTCAACCACTGGTATGGGAAATAACAGGTGGGCAGACGTATACACTTACCGGAGCAGATGCTTCATTATTTAAAATCAAGGACAGGAATGAACTGGTTTTTATTGGAAAAGCAAATAACCGCAAGTGGTATGATTTGACCATTAAAAGTTCGGGAAGAAAAACCGACGTTCGGATTGTAAAAGACGAGTTTAATCGAAATGGAGTGATTGCTCACCGTGGAGCCTGGAAAGCTTCCCAAACCCCTCAGAATTCATTGGCTTCCCTTCAGGAGGCCATCAAATTAGGGTGTTATGGCTCTGAATTTGACGTACATATGTCAGCCGATTTGGGTTTATTTGTTAATCATGATCCTCATTATCAGGAAGTAACAATTGAGAAAACAAGCTCGGATCAATTAAAAGCCTTGAAACTGAGTAATGGGGAGAGCCTGCCCACGCTGGAGGCTTACCTGGCAGCTGGCCTAACTCAGAATCACACTCGTTTGATTCTGGAAATAAAAACTTCTATTATCAGTAAGGAACGCTCGATGGCATTAACTGAAAAGGTAGTAAAACTGGTGCAAGCCATGAAAGCTCAGGGCTGGGTAGACTACATTGCGTTTGATTATGAGGTATGTCTGAAAGTAAAACAGCTTGATCCTTATGCAACGGTAACCTATCTGAATGGCGACAAAATGCCCGAGGCCTTAGCTGCCGATCATCTGAATGGCCTTGATTATCATTTCAGCGTAATAAAAAAACATGAAGACTGGATTTCACAGGCACATCAGCATAAGTTAACCGTTAATGTCTGGACAGCAAACGAACCTGATTTATTACAGTGGTTATTAGACAAAAAAGTAGATTATATCACTACAAATGAGCCAGAAAGCTTATTTAAAATTAAGGCACAGAACACGTCTGGTAATAATTAATCTTCTTGTGAGAAACACAAAAAGCCTGTAATCATACAGGCTTTTGTCGAT
>JASGGE010000043.1:0-26264 GCA_047605205.1 Siphonobacter sp. | reverse complement strand
CTCTGACGGGCATTTTTGCCGCGTTGTGTCTCTACTACCTCTCTTTTACATTCGTTTCGCAGGACTACAAAAAGAAAGCGATCGAATACGCTACTAATCCTAAAACGGGTGAAGTAGACAAAGCCAAACGTCAGCGTTTTACAGATTCACTCTGGAAAGAAGATGTATGGTTAGGAAGCACACTCCAGCAAGTAACCGAACGTGAACTGAACCTGGGGCTTGATCTTCAGGGAGGTATGCACGTTATGCTGGAAGTATCGCCAGTAGAATTAATAAAATCACTGGCTGGTAATAGCCATGATCCTAAATTTCTGGAAGCCTTAGCTGAGGCACAAAAGGCTCAGGCTAGTTCACAATCCAACTTCGTGGATTTGTTCGCCAGTAATTTCAGGCAATTAAATCCAGATAAGAAACTGGCCGATGTTTTCGCGAATGCTTCTAACCGTGGCACCATTAACTTCCAAACTTCTGATGCCGACGTGGTGAAGATGATTAAAAAGGAAGTAGATGCTGCCGTGGATCGCTCTTTCAAAATCATTCAGCAACGGGTTGATAAATTCGGTGTTACGAACCCAAACATTCAGCGTATTCCGGGTACTGGCCGTATTCAGGTAGAATTAGCGGGTGTGGATGATCCCGTGCGGGTGCGTAAGTTGTTAACGGGTGCTGCAAAACTAGAATTCTGCGAAGTATATGAATTGCAGGATTATGCTCCTGCATTGGAAGGCATTGGTGCTATTTTATTACAGGAAGAGTTAGAGCAGAAAGCCTCTGCAAAAACTCCTGCTGCCGTGAAATCATCTACGGATACTTCAGCGGCAAAATCGGGTGA
The DNA here is from genome assembly GCA_047605205.1 of Siphonobacter sp. Classification (GTDB taxonomy): domain Bacteria; phylum Bacteroidota; class Bacteroidia; order Cytophagales; family Spirosomataceae; genus Siphonobacter. Next base: position 25,432 of record JASGGE010000043.1, on the reverse strand, counting down.
TTTGGCCGCTGCTTTATCGAAGAAAGATACTGCAGTTGCAAAAAATGATACGACTAAGTCAGCGAATGCAGGAACAGCCTTAACCAAGCTGTTTATTCCTATGCAGGACGCTCTTGGGGTTGCTGTATTGGATACACCTCGCGTAAATGCTCTGTTGGCCCGTCCTGATGTACGTTCGTTATTGCCTTCTGATTTGTCCTTTGCCTACGAGGTAAAACCACGTGCGGTTAATGGCAAAGACATTATGGCATTGGTTGCAGTAAAACGCGGGCCGAACGGAGAGGCTCCTATGGATGGTTCAGTTATTACGAACGCTTCTCAGGAATATGATCAGAGTGGTCGGGTTGAAGTAAACATGCAAATGAATCCTGAAGGTGCCCGTAAATGGAAAAACCTGACAGGCTCAAATGTTGGCCACCGCATTGCGATCTTACTGGATGGATATGTGTATTCTGCTCCGGTGGTTAATGGCGAAATTCCAAATGGTAACTCAAGTATCACCGGTAATTTCACCATTGAAGAAGGGCAGGATTTAGCGAATATTCTGAAGGCAGGTAAATTACCTGCCCCTATGAGTATTGTTGAAGAAGCCATTGTAGGGTCAACACTAGGATCAGAAGCCATTACGGATGGTATTGCCTCTTCTTTAATTGGGCTGGTAGTTGTATTAGCATTTATGATTGCTTACTACAACCGATCAGGTATTATTGCTGACATTGCTCTGATAATCAACCTGTTCTTCCTGATGGGTATCATGGCCTCTTTGGGTTCGGTACTGACGTTGCCAGGTATTGCCGGTATTGTCCTTTCAATCGGTATGGCAGTAGATGCAAATGTGTTGATTTTTGAACGGATTAAGGAAGAATTAAACTTAGGGAAACCTATTAAGCTTGCCATTAATGATGGGTTTAAAAATGCCACTTCTTCTATTATTGATTCAAATGCCACTACGTTCTTGTCAGGTGTTATCTTATTGATTTTTGGCGTTGGTTTGATCAGAGGATTTGCCGTAACCTTGGTAATTGGTATTTTCACGTCTCTCTTCGCTGCATTCCTCATTAGCCGGGTGTTAATTGAATACTGGACAGATAAGGGGTGGAAAATCAACTTCTTCTCCAACCTGACTAAGAACTGGTTTAAGGACTCTTCATTCGATTTTGTGTCGAAACGTCGTCTGTACTATACTATTTCTTCAATTATTATTGGGGCTGGTATCATCTCAATCATCTTTAAAGGTTTTGGTCTTGGGGTTGATTTTAAAGGGGGCCGTACCTACGTAGTTCGGTTTGAACAAAGCGTTAATACAGACGAAATTCGTGATGCTCTGGAAGCTCCTCTGGGGGGTGCTCCTGAAGTAAAAACATATGGTGGTAGTGGTGTTGGTGGAGTTAACCAGGTAAAAATTACGACAAGCTATTTAGTTGATCAAACGACTTTAGAGTCAGATCGGGAAGCTCAGACTAAATTGCTCCAGGGGGTTAGTAAATTTGGAAAAGCTGAAATTTTAAGCTCTTCTAAAGTAGGCCCAACCATTGCTGATGACATGATCTTCTCGTCATTGTATGCAATTCTGGCGGGTATCGCGGTTGTATTTGTTTACATCCTGATTCGCTTTAAGAAGCTTGCGTTTGGATACGGTGCTATGGTTGCGGTATCGCACGACGTATTGATTATTCTGGCGATCTTCTCCATCTTTAATGGATGGCTACCGTTCTCTCTGGACGTTGATCAGTCTTTCGTGGGAGCCTTGTTAACCATTATGGGGTATTCGATGAACGATACGGTCGTGGTATTTGACCGGGTACGTGAATACCTAAGTGATAGTTCAAAGAAAAACGAATCTATTCCAACGATTATCAATAACGCATTGAACTCTACTCTAAGCCGTACGGCAGTAACGGGTCTTTGTACAATGCTGGTGTTAGTAGTATTATTCTTCTTTGGTGGTGAAACCATTCGTGGTTTCTCTTTTGCGATGTTGATCGGGGTTATTGTCGGAACCTATTCATCTCTTTTCGTTGCGACTCCCGTTGTGGTTGACTTCTTGGTTAAGGATCAAGCTAAGAAAGATGCTATAACTGAGGTAAAACCAGCCGCAAAATCGACGGATAAGTTTGCTGTTCCTTCTCCTAAAGATTTTTTAATTGAAGGGGAAGAGCAAGCAGCTTTAGAACCCGAAAAGAAAGTAAAGAAAGACCGAATCATTAAGCCAAAGCTTTAATCGGATTCGACTATAAACGTAAAAAGCCCGCTTGACCATTCAAGCGGGCTTTTTATTCGTCTATAACTTAGCGACTAACGGTTGTAGCTTTTTCTGATTTCTTTTTTAAATAGTCACCACGAGAGAAGAATTTTTCAATCATGCAGTATAATAAAATAAAGAAGTAACGGCTACCCATCTCTTTAATCTTCAGCTTTGATTCCCCGTATTTACGATTTGTCCAGGAGTTGGGAACAATCTCGAAGGTATATCCTCGCACATACGCTTTTAACGGTAGCTCGACGGTCAAATTAAAGTGAGGTGATAGAAAGGGTTTGATGCCTTCAATCGTTTCCCGATGATAGAGTTTGAAGGCGTTGGTGGTATCGTTGTATTTAATCCCAATCATGATTCGTATGATTAGATTTGCCACCCGATTGATCGTTTTCTTCAACCTGGGATAATCAATAACGTTACCACCTTTGATCCAACGAGACCCAAAAACGGCATCGGCTCCTGTTTCGAGCATTTTATAATAAAACTTCACCAAGTCTTCCGGATCATCCGACATATCCGCCATCATCACCGCAACACAATCTCCTGAAAAACGCTCTAACCCATAGCGAACCGCATACCCAAAGCCATTAGGCCCCTTGTTCGTTTCATAGTGAAGGGTTGGGATTTCCAACGATAACTGCTGCAAAACCTGCAGTGTATTGTCTTTGGAATTATCGTTTGTAACGAAAATTTCATGCTCAATACCTTCACGAGCTAAGGTTTTATAAAGCGAGCGTAGTGTCTCGGGAATGGATTCCTGTTCGTTGTAAGCAGGTATAACGACGCTGAGTTTCATGGAATAACGGAGAAGGTTAGTTGATTTTGACCGAATAGAACTGTAAAATAAAGAAAAGCAGATCAAAGAAAAGCATTTTCATCTTACGAATAGGTATCCGGTAGATTTTCAGAAAGGGTATAAATATAAGTCAATAAAAAACCCCTGAACTGATTTAAGTTCAGGAGTTTCTGACAAGCAGTAATTATTGACGTAAACGTTCTGCTATTCCGTCGTGAATTTCAACAAGCGTTGAATGGATGTCATACGTCCAGTTCCAGTCTGGGTAATGATTTTTGAATTTAGTCAGGTCAGATACATACCAGATGTGATCACCAATACGGTTCGTGTCTGAATAACTATAATGCATTTTATTCCCGGTAATTTCTTCACAAATCTGGATGGCTTCCAGCATTGATACGTTAGCAAAACGGCCGCCTCCTGCATTATAAACTTCACCAGGACATGGGTTTTGATAGAAATGCCAGAACATATTCACCAGATCATGGGCGTGAATATTATCACGTACCTGTTTGCCTTTATACCCAAAAATGGTGTATTGGTTTCCAGTAATTGCACACTTCATCAGGTAAGAGAGAAAGCCGTGTAATTGAGCTCCCGAGTGATTTGGTCCTGTAAGGCAGCCTCCGCGGAAAATCCCCGTTTTCATTCCAAAATAACGACCGTATTCCTGAACCAGGACGTCTGCCGCTACTTTAGAAGCTCCAAACAAAGAGTGCTTGGTATGATCAAGGCTGAGGTTTTCATCAATACCGTTCTCATAGTAAGGATGGTCCTGAGAAATTTCCCAACGGGTTTCTAATTCAACCAGTGGAAGGTAATTAGGATTATCTCCGTATACTTTGTTTGTAGAGGTAAAGATGAAAACGGCTTCGGGGCAATGCTGGCGGGTCATTTCGAGCAGGTTCAGCGTACCGTTTGCATTTACTGAGAAATCAGTGAAAGGCTCACGGGCGGCCCAGTCATGGCTTGGTTGAGCAGCTGTATGAACAATTAGTTTGATATCAGAACCGTATTCTTTAAAGATAACTTCTAATTCTTCAACGGAGCGAATGTCAGCAATGCGGTGTATATAATTCGAATATTTTTCCTGGATACGGTTACGGTTCCATTCCGTATTTCCATCAATACCAAAAAAATACTGCCGCATATTGTTATCGATCCCAACAACCTGATCGAACTTGTCTGCAAAAAAGGCGACGGATTCACTTCCAATAAGACCAGCAGAACCAGTTACTAAAGCAATGTTCATAATGTCAAAGGCTTTAAAAAATTCAATAAATAATAGGATTGGTAAACTTTTAGCTTAAAATAGGTCAATTTAGCCCACTAAAGTAAACTTTTTCCTAGAAACCAAAAAAGCGATACAATCTGATTGCATCGCTTTAATACAGAGAATAATTTCTTGAATTAGTTATGAGTGGAGCCGTTAAGGCCAAGAAGCTTCTCACGAATCTCTTCAGCACGTTGAGCTACACCTTCTTTTTCTGTCCAAGTATCTTTCAATTGGACGGCCGCACTGTCAGGAGAAACACCATATACCGTTTTATTTCCTTTCTGAACATCCGCTTGTTCGATGGTATTGGCTTTTTGATATTGGCAGGCAGCTAGCAGGCTACCTACTAAGAGAACGGATAATATCGTTTGTACTCGCTTCATTGGAAACATGATTCAGGGACAGGCACAAAAATAGTGATGGATTCTATTCTGGGCAAACAAAAGAGAATAGTATCGCTTGAATTTCCTGTCGGATATTGAAAAAAAAATAAAATCAAGTAAAAACAGAATAGTTCCTGTAAGGTTAAAAAAAGCGGAACCGGTATATTTACCAAGGTATTCTGAATCATCCGCCATATGATAGTACTGCTTGAGAGCCTATTCTGGAGTCTCCTTTTCCTGGTTTTTTACACGTATTTGGGGTATGGAATTTTGCTCTGGCTAATCTTAAAACTAAGAAGCCGGCGGATTATCCCTTTTCAGCCTAATTTCCAGCCCGGGGTAACCTTAGTCATTCCGGCGTATAATGAGTTGGATTGCCTGGCTGAAAAAGTACAAAATTCACTACAACTTAATTACCCGGCGGACCGGTTGCATATTCTTTTTGTAACGGAAGGCTCTACCGATGGCAGTACGGAGTGGCTGGAAAGAACCTATGCCAACCAAGTAGAAGTGATAGGGGGCTCCGTACGGCGGGGAAAAGTAGAAGCCATCAATGTGGCCATGAAGCGGGTTTTTACACCAATTGTTATTTACACGGATGCCAATACTAACCTGAATCCTGATGCAGTTAGTAATATCGTTCGCCATTTTGCAGATCCAGAGGTCGGGGCAGTTTCCGGTGAAAAACGTATCCAAACATTTGATAATGAGGCAGCTGTTGGGGCAGGAGAGGGCTTGTACTGGAAATACGAATCGTTTCTTAAAAAGCTGGATATGGAGTTATATAGTGTCGTAGGAGCTGCCGGGGAATTATTTGCCATTCGAACAAAACTATACCAGCCCGTTGAAAAAGATACTCTCCTGGATGATTTTATGATTTCGCTGCGAATTGCCGCCAAAGGTTTTCGGGTAGTGTATGATCCAGAGGCATATGCGTTGGAGCGGCCTTCTTTTTCCATTGATGATGAGAAGAAGCGTAAAGTACGAATTGCCGCCGGAGGCTTTCAGTCTATTGCCCGATTGCATTACTTACTCAATATCTTTCGGTATGGCTGGCTTTCTTTTCAGTACATTTCTCACCGGGTAATGCGTTGGGCAGTAGCTCCTTTTGCTTTGCCGCTTATTTTACTGATTAATGTACTGCTGGTCGTGATGAATGCATCTGCATTTTACACGTTAATTCTGATAGGGCAAACGCTGTTTTATGGAGCAGCTTTGGTAGGTAATTGGCTGGAAAATAAAAAAGTACGAATAAAAGCCTTATTCGTACCTTATTATTTTTCATTTATGAATTGGTGTGCCATCCTGGGGTATTTCCGATATCGAAAAAATCAGGAGTCCGGCATCTGGGAAAAAGCCCGGCGGGCTCAATAAAAAGGAATAGAGAGGTGGGATAAGCACAAGGGTAACTAAGCAAGCCAACTGGCTTCCTTATTTTGTTTATACTAAAAAAGAGGTACCTTTTTTGATAATAACTTTATGCGTGACTAACGCTATATCAAATGCTTTTCGGTACGATTCAGTAGCGGTTTGAATGAAGGCATCAACGGCATCTTTTTCAATAATGTTAATGGTGCAGCCACCAAAACCACCGCCCATCATGCGGGAACCCAGAATAGCATCATTTGAACGAGTTTGATCAACCAGAAAATCTAATTCCGGGCAACTAACTTCGTATTCATGCTGAAGGCCATTGTGCGTTTTGTACATGTTTTTGCCAAAAGCAACCAGATCATTATGCTTGAGATCCTCACAGGCGGTTACAACACGGCTCGTTTCTTCAATAATAAATTTGCAGCGTTTATACGTAACAGGATCAAACTCCGACTGATGTTTTTCTAACAGAGACATGGGTACATCCCGTAAGCTTTGAATGGTAGGATCATATTTTTGAAGAATCGCTACCCCACGTTCACATTCCTGTCGGCGGGTATTGTATTCCGAGCTTCCCAATGAATGCTTTACGCCTGTATCACAAAGCAAAATAATATGTTCATCTTGTTTAAAGGGGAAGTACTCGTATTCCAGCGAGCGGCAGTCTAAACGAATAACGGCGTCAGTTTCACCCATTAACGAGGCAAACATATCCATAATGCCACAGTTCAGCCCAACAAACTGGTTTTCAGCTCGCTGACATAGCTTAACCAGCTCCATTTTAGGAATGTTGAGATGATAAAGCTCATTAACGGCAAAAGCAAAACCAGCTTCTAACGCTGCCGAAGAAGAAACACCAGCACCAACCGGAATATTACCACCAAAAACGAGATTGAAACCGTTGAAATCATATCCTAGTTTCTGAATCTGATCAATAACTCCTTTCAGATAGTACGTCCAGGTTTCTTCCGTACGAGTGAGTGCATCTACGGAAAACGTTTCTTCACGGTCTAAATTATAAGCTCTAACCCGGCAAAGCCGATCGGGACGTGCACTGATGGCAAAGTGCATTTCACGATCAATTGCCGCGGGCAAAACAAAACCCATATTATAATCGGTGTGTTCCCCGATTAAATTAATTCGGCCCGGAGAACGTACCAATAATGCAGGTTCGGCCTGAAAATATTGACGGTAATGTTCCGTAAGGGCGGTATGTAGCATACTAAGAAAAAAATAAGCGTAGAGACTTCTTTCAAAGAACCGTTAATTTCGAGGAATTAACAAAGATAGCTATGGTATTTATTCAGTAGTTGGATGGTATTATCCAGTGAATAGGCTTGTGCAATGCTTTGCACAATCTTAAAAGATGCAAAAAACCTCAGGCGACTATCAAACAGATTGCTCAGGTGAAAAGGCAGCTGAGTTATTAGTATCCTTGATTACGCATCCAGAAGAAACAACCTATCACGAAATTATCGTTGATACTAAACTGGTTATTCTTGATAAAGCGGCTGAATAAATTCGAACTTTTATGCCTTAACAGAGTGTTCATCATCAATCTCATGCATTAGATAACATGGCCGAAAGCTTATATATTTCTGAAAGTACCTCCCGCCGGGAGCGTTATGAAAGTCTTATTCCGCAATTAACGGCTTTGACCGAGGGAGAGCCTGACTTAATAGCCAACTTATCAAACCTGGCAGCAGCTCTTAAACAGACCTTTGGTTTTTTTTGGGTGGGATTTTATCTGAAAAAAGGAAACCAACTAGTTTTAGGCCCTTTTCAAGGCCCCATTGCCTGTACTCGTATTGATTTTGATAAAGGAGTTTGTGGATATGCCTACCGCACCAAAGAAACAGTCCTCGTGCCTGATGTAGATGCTTTTCCTGGCCATATAGCCTGTGCTTCGGCTTCTCGTTCGGAAATTGTCTTGCCTGCTAAAGACTCTAGTGGGGAAGTCTTTTTAGTTTTGGACGTAGATAGTGATCAACTGGATGATTTTCATGAAGAAGACCGCGAAGGGCTTGAACGGGTCATCGGGGTAGTCGAAAAAATATGGAAAGGATAAAAGAAGAGCAGTTCAGATGCGAATGGTTCTACTTTTAATGACCAAAAAATGCCTGTGCTCCGGGGATATTGTAAAGTAATAGTGTTAAAAGTACCCCCCAGATCGTGCCAAAAACGAGCATCCAGCTTAAAATTCGGGTAGCCGATGCTCCAAAGGATACAGCTAGTAAAGTTCCGCCGACGGGGGTAAATAATAATGGAGTTAAAAAGGCTACCCCGGCTATTCCAAAACGACGATAAATTCGGACGGCTCGCCGGCTACTGGGTGAGAAACGCTTGCGTTTCTTATGACGTACGTGTTCCCACCACCAACGAATTCGCCTACCTAGAAAAGTAAAGATAAACACACTGGTCATCATGCCCAGTATTGAAAAGAAAGCAGTTTCCCACCAACTCAAATTTAAAGCAATACCGGCTAAAGGCCCGGCAATAAATTTTACCATTGAGGCCAGTACTACTGATAAGTATTTTCCATACGTATCCATAATCTACTATAACTTTTCGCCAAAAGCCAAATCGCCGGCATCACCCAAACCAGGGATAATGTAATAATTATGATTTAAACATTCATCCAGGGCTCCTACCCAAATCCGGCATTCGGGCATCCGTTTTTGTAAATATTCGACACCCTCAGGTGCTGCGATGGCCGCTACTATGTGGGTTCTGGCCGGAATTCCGTATCGAATCAAGGCTCGATAAGAAGTTTCCAATGATCTGCCAGTTGCTAGCATAGGATCAATGATGATGAGGGTCTTACTGGTTAAATCAGGACAAGAAATGTATTCCAACTGAATCGAGAAATCTTCGCCTTCTGCGTGTGGCCCGCGATAAGCCCCAATAAAAGCATTTTGTGCCTGGTCAAACATATTCAGAAAACCCTGATGAAAAGGTAGGCTGGCACGTAGAATAGCTGCTAACACGGGCTGATGAGCAAGCAAAAAAGTTTTTGAAGTCCCCAGGGGTGTTACTACCTCTTCTCGCACATAAGGAAGGGTTTTTGAGATTTCATACGCCATGATTTCTCCGATACGCTCCAGGTTGCGGCGAAAGCGAAGTGGATCTTTTTGAATCGCTATATCCCGAAGCTCGGTCAGGAAATGATTAGCAATAGTAGATTGCTCGGAGAGGATGAACATGCAAAAAATGATTTTCGGAATCTCTTCTTAACTTTGCCCAGCTATAAGTCAAGGGCAACCTTCACAAAATAAGTAATAAAACCACTAAGTTACAGGTTCCCATTTCTTCTCTTTATGTCGAGATTTATTCTTCTGTTGCTTCTTTCCGGAATATGGGCAAGCGTTGCTTTGGGTCAGAGTGCTTATATTCCCTATAGTACAGAATATTATCATCTGATTGATCGCTATGAGATCAAGGGGGGGCATAATGCGTTGGGATATCAAAGTACAGTAAAGCCATATCAGCGAAAAGATGTGATTCAACTGATTGATAGTGTGCGAATTGACAAGCAGGCAGACCTGTCAGATATTGATAAATTTAATATTCAGTATCTGAAAAATGATAGCTGGGAATGGGGGAATTCTACAACAGGAAATAGCGTAAAACCATTCTTGAAACCTTTTTACGAAAAAAAGTCTGATCTGTATAGTTTACAGAATAAAGATATTGACCTGCACATTAACCCGGTATTTTACGGCTTAGTGGGTTATGGAAAAGATGTTCCGGATAATACATTTATCAATACCAGAGGAATAGAGATTCGAGGGGCCATCGGCAAAAAGTTGGCATTTTACACCTACGTTACCGATACGCAACTTCGGTTAGCCGGTTATTTTCAGGAACGAATCAGAAAGTTTAGTGCCGTACCAGGGGAAGGTGCCTGGAAAATATTCCATCCGAATGCAGCCTATACCGTAGAAGATAATAGTGCTACTGATTTTTTTACAGCTCGTGGCTATATCACGTTTAAACCTATTAAACAAATTGGGCTGCAGTTCGGTCAGGATAAGGTTTTCATTGGCAATGGCTATCGTTCCATGATTCTATCGGATAACAGTGGGCCAATGCTCTTTCTGAAAATTACAACGAACATTGGGCGGGTACAGTACGTAAACCTGTTCAGTGAAATTATGAACTGGCAAGCCGATATCGCAGCCTACGGAGACCTCCCGCCTAAGAAATTCCTGGCTTTCCATCATTTGGGAATTAATATTGGCGATAATTTTAACGTAGGGGTTTTTGAATCGATTGTGCACAGTCGGGATAAGTCACAAGGGTATTTCGACTTTAATTATATGAATCCGGTTATTTTCTACCGGGCTATTGAAGCTCAGAAATACAGTGCTGATAACTCACTGCTAGGAGCAGATTTCAAATGGAATTTTTGCCGACAGTTTCAGGTATATGGCCAACTTTTGCTGGACGAATTTAATCTTCAGAAGCTTCGCGAAGGAAATGGCTGGTGGGGAAATAAAATAGGCACCCAGCTTGGAGCTAAATATATTGATGCATTCAATATCAATAATCTGGATATTCAGGCCGAAGTTAACCTGGCTCGGCCTTATACCTATGAACATATTTCTGATTTAACGAATTACGTTAGTTATAATCAGTCTTTAGCTCATCCGCTAGGTGCCAACTTTCAGGAGTTAATAGGGAGGGTTTATTATCAGCCTATTCCAAGGCTCAACCTGATGGGGATGTGTGTCGTGGCAAATTACGGCTTAGATAGCGATGATGGCGTGAATTATGGCAGCAATCCATTATTAAGCTACGATGCTCGTCCGGCTAATCAGGAGTATGGCTATTACATTGGTCAAGGCATTAATACTAATTTAGCATATACCGAATTTTCGGCAGCCTATCAGCTCAGGCACAATTTATTTATTGACTTCCGACAGATCTTTCGCAGACAAAATTCCACCGCAAGTATATATAATCGGAGTACAGGATTTAGTTTACTCTCGATACGCTTAAATATTGCTCAAAGACAGATGGCATTTTAGTTTTCGTATTCTCAAAGAGTATTTTATATTGCTTATTATCAAATATCTGGAGGTATTAGTATTCAGGGAGTTATCTACTTGGCTACTTTTGGCCATTGCTAATAAGGCATAAGTATTATGTTAAAAAATAACATTTTTTAACATAATAGTAGAAAATCGGAATAGCATATAACTACACGCTATAATACACAGAATTTTATTTAATTAAACATAGAAAATTCGAAATATTAAAGCCAAATATACACTAAATGAATTGATTTTTAACGATAAACGATAAAATCTCATCTAATTATTAATGGATAATATATCGTTAAAAGAAGAAAAAAAGCCATTTAAATAGACTGCGTTTTTACGAGATAGTTATAGAAGGTTGTTTATTTTTTGAAGATCTGGACTATCTTTACAATACAAATTAGCATCTAACATAAAAATACTCTAAATGTTAGATTTCGAGATGGTTATAGGTCCGCTAACTTTATAACTGTTATGATGAATATGATTAAACTCGCCTTATGCTATACTCCTAAGTTGATAAATGAGTGGTCATATCAGTCCTGGTTAGGAGGTGTTTTCTTACCATATTGAAATAAATTGTACTTAAAGCTAGGCGAACCTAGGTTCGTGCGTATTCGCAAACAGTACTATTGAGTACGTTCTTGTTGTGTTCCTGTATTAATTTGAAAACGATCACTCCGCCAATGTCATCTTTAACCATTCTGATCATGGACGACGAGCCCATGACTCGAAAAATCCTCCAGTTTTCTCTAAATAAGTACTTTCAAACGATTGTCAAAGATGATGGTATAGCGGGTATGGCTTGGATTGAAGCAGGGAACCCAGTAGATTTTATCATAGCGGATTTAAATATGCCTCACCTAAATGGAAAGGAGTTTATAAAAGTCTTACGTTCCAGCAACTTATATGGTGAATTACCAATTATTATTTTGTCCGGAAGTGAGGAAAGTAACGAGCGAATAGAGTGCCTGAACCTGGGGGCGGATGATTTCATGACAAAACCCTTTAACCCTCTGGAAGTTATTGCGAAGGTAAAGGCTATCTTACGTCGAGTACATAAACATTGAGTTTATGTCGCTTATCGGTATAGTTTTAATAGTGGGAAATGAGTGAAAATATAAATAGAATAAGGCATCGCCATGTCTAACATACCTATTCCTCCACTACGAATTTTATACGTAGAGGAAGACCCACAAATGGCATTAATTTTTCTTCGGAAGTATGGGCAGTCACTGAATATCAGGCCCGTCAATTCCTCGGAACAAGCATTAGAAGTATTGCAAGAACATTATCCTGCCGATGCTCTTGTCATTGGGTATGAATCAGGGGCTATAACGGTTATTCACGCTATTCGGGAAATCCCCTGGCTCAAATATTTGCCCGTGATTGTGACGGTTGATAAGATCGTACCAGCACTATCCCACGAGGTTCTGAAAGCGGGGGGAAATGATATCTTTCCAAAAGATTTCTCTCAGGGAGATCTGTTAATACGGTTGTATTATTTTGTCCGTAAAGAACAAATGAGGTACATACAACCTACTGAAACGGTACATTTTGAAGTAAAACTACCTTTCTGGAAGAGAAGTATGGACGTATTCGTCTCGGGAATAGCTTTGTTATTTCTAGGGCCTGTTTTCTTGGTCGTATATTTGCTGGTTCGGTTTGACTCAAAAGGGCCCGTAATTTACCGATCTAAACGGGTTGGGGCGGGTTATCGGGTTTTTGACCTGCTTAAGTTCCGAACCATGCGTACGGGAGCCGATGCCATGATTAAAAACATGACATCTTTGAATATGTATAACAAGGCAGATACACCCACTAAACAAGCGGTAACTGATTTGTGTGAGGATTGCCGTAAAGCAGGTTTTACTTCTTGTCAGCGGATTTTATATCTGGACAATGAACAGATTTGTGAGAAGGTTTACTTACGAACGAAGGGTGAAAAAGCCGCTTTTATGAAATTTGGGAACGATCCCCGCATTACACGAATAGGCCATTTTCTGCGTAATTCAAGTCTTGACGAACTCCCTCAGCTGATCAATATTTTTCGAGGCGATATGTCTTTGGTAGGAAATCGGCCTTTGCCCCTGTATGAAGCTGAAAAGCTTACCTCTGACGAATACATACAGCGATTTACCGGGCCGGCTGGCCTGACGGGGTTATGGCAGGTAACCAAACGGGGTAAAAAAGATATGTCTGAAGAAGAACGGATGCAGCTGGATATTGAATATGCCAAACATTTTTCATTCCAAATGGATATGATGATTATCCTTAAAACATTCCCGGCTTTATTGCAGTCAGAAAATGTCTAAGCCGTTTTGATCAAAGCCTTCCATTACAGAAGGCTTTATTTTTGAAATGAATGGAAACTTGTTAGTCAGAATCAAGAAAGTAGGTAGCCCACAATGCTTTTCATAGCTTTGTAGAGAAGTTGCTGAGTAGGAAAGCATCTATGTATACCCTGAAAGTAATTTACCTCTATTCCTACCCATTTGAGAAGTACCTATGGCTACATTTTTTTTTGACGAACACCCACATCGCCGTTATAATCCATTGACAGATAGCTGGGTCTTGGTTTCTCCGCACCGAACAAAACGCCCCTGGCAGGGGCAAGTTGAAAAATCAGCTAACGATCAGCGTCCTGAGTATGACCCCACCTGTTACCTGTGCCCGACGAATACTCGATCCAACGGAGAGAAAAATCCAGATTATAAGAGTGTTTACGTATTTACGAATGATTTTTCAGCTTTATTAAATGATACCCCCGAAGGAAAGGTAGAGGATGGCGAGCTATTTCAGGCAGTCAGTGAATCGGGCCTTTGTAAAGTAATTTGCTTTTCGCCCCGTCATGACTTAACCATTCCAGAAATGGAAGTAAGGGATATCCGGCTGGTAGTAGATGCCTGGTGCCATGAATACCGGGAACTTGGCAGTAACCCGGGTATTAATCACGTACAGATTTTTGAAAACAAAGGCTTTGTGATGGGGTGCTCAAACCCCCACCCGCACGGACAAATCTGGGCTCAATATAGCCTTCCGGACGAGCCATTCAAGAAACAGCAAAACCAGCTTAAATACTTCCAAAAGCATGGCCGAACGCTATTAAGTGATTACCTCACTCAGGAATTGCAGAAGCAGGAGCGGGTTTTATTTGAGAATGATCATTTCGTTGCGTTGATACCTTTCTGGGCCGTATGGCCATTTGAAGCCATGATTATTCCAAAGCGACCAATGGCCTCCATTCTGGAAATGGAATTGGAAGAACGTGATGGATTAGCCGATGCGTATCGGAAGCTGACCATTATGTATGATAATTTGTTTGAAGTATCGTTCCCTTATTCAGCGGGGATTCATCAGGCTCCTACAGATGGAGAAGAGCACCCCGAATGGCACTGGCATTTTGTATTCCTGCCGCCTTTATTACGTTCGGCTACTGTGAAGAAATTTATGGTTGGTTATGAGATGCTCGCTAATCCACAGCGGGATATTACGCCTGAACAAAGTGCTACCAGACTTCGGGCTTTGCCAACGGTTCACTACAAACAATAAATAAGAAAACCCGCTGAGCTCTGACGTGTTTTCCTGTTAGACATTAATCGAGGTAAAGAAACGTTTCATCCAGCTTTCAGAAGCCGGAATTTCCCAGCCCGCCCGAAACGCTCCGACCGTTTTTACCTGGTTGTTGAATAGAATAGTATCTGGCTGAAGTATCCCCTGTTGCACAGCCGTCTTTACTTTTAATCCATTCACTGCGGATACGCCGCCTTCAGTGCGATAAATAACGGAACGATCAAAAAAATCAATGTTAAATGCCTGGCCGATTTCGCGAATAATACGCGTAGAAGAATCAATTGAACAACCACTGGCGGCATAGGCTTTTTCATCAACGGCCAGCAGTACAAAACGGTTTTGTAAAACCTGTACTGCGTTCGTTAAGGGTTGGCCATGAACAGCCCACGGGTCAAAGGCATGGCCTAGTTCCTGTTGTAAAGTTTGTTGCTCGGCGTCAGTCAGGGCACGATTGGCCTGGTATACCCAAAGTCGGGCATGGTCGGGCATTTGATCAAAGTCAATTCGCATGGCAAATTACGGTTTATGAATCGCGGGGAACTGAATAATCAGGGCTTGTTAATAAATTCAGCAACCAGACGCTCGGCTTCTATTTTTGACTTTTCCAGATCATCATTTAGTAATACGACGTCAAACTGATCCTGAAAGGACATTTCAAATCGTACTTTATAAAGACGCTTTGAAAGACTGTCTTCCGTTTCGGTTCCTCTGGAACGTAGACGCTGCTCGAGTTCTTCCATGGACGGGACCTTTACAAAAATGGCCAGGGCCCGATCGCCGAAGTAATGTTTTAGTTTTAATCCTCCTTTGACATCAACATCAAAAATAATCTGGCGGCCTGTTTCCCAGACCCGTTCTACCTCTGATTTCAATGTACCATAATACCCGCCTGGGTATACTTCTTCCCATTCTACGAATGCATCTTCTTCTATTTTTTCAATGAATTCGTTGATACTCAGGAAGTAGTAATCTTTACCGTGTTCTTCTGACCTGCCCCGGCGATCGCGGGTGCAGGCTGAAATCGAAAAACCAAATTTGTCAGGATAAGCGGCTAGTAAGTGCTTGACTAGTGTCGTTTTTCCTGAACCCGAAGGAGCACAAAAAATAATGGCTTTGCCGTTCAAACCGATGTTAGGTTTTGGTAGTTAATGAAAGACCTCAGAGAAAGGCTCTCTGAGGTCACAAAAATAAGCAATGTATAACGGACTAAAACTCAGATTCCGGGAATGTCTTGATACGGTTGTATAAATTTATGATCCTATGGATTTGATTTTGTCTTTAATGCAATCTTTCAAACTTTGCGGAACTACTTTTTTTTCTACTCGTAACTGTAAAGCCTGTTTAATAGCTTTTTCGAGATTATAGCCCCGTTCGCAGGGGATGCATTTGCCAATATTGTCACAAACGCGTTCGTATTCTTCGGCACTAGCTTCGCCGTCCAAAACCATCTGTATGAGTTTCATGCAGTTGGCATGATTCTCACAATTTTCTTTCTTGACCACCTTGTCTGCTTCGGCAGATGGACTGGATTCGGGTATCATGGGACTCATAGCGAATCAATGTATAATTAGTATTCTTGGCCGGCTTTCTATTTTCGCTTTCTAAGCGACTTAAACTGAGGCCAAAAGGATTAATGAGCTATTTTGGTTCCTGGATATTGAGATATTCTTCGAAATATATCAGAACACAATTTTCCGGACAGTTGGAGAAGATTAACTAAAAAATAGTTTGTCAGTTGCCATAGAAACTATTTCTGAACTACTGCGAAAGAACATATTCAGGTAAAAAGGTTCCGCTTCTACAAATTTTCTTCTTCTTCCTGTTCGGTAGTATCATACCCCATAGAAGAAGCGTAACGTTTTAGTTTTTCTTTCAGTAGCATACGGGCACGGTGCAGACGAGACCGAACAGTACCGATTGGAATGTCCAGAATTTTGGCCATTTCCTCATAGGTAAACCCTTCTACGTCACAAAGAATCAGGACAGTGCGGAAATCAACGGGTAAGGTATTCAATGCATTGGTTACCTCATCACCTAATAATTCCTGTACGGTTTCAGCCCGCAAATCTGTCGTTTGGCTGGTGCCAGCCATTTCTTCAGAATCATAATAGGTTTCTACTTCCTGGTAGTCAACCTTATTAGGTTCCTTTGATTTACGGCGGTAATCGTTTATAAAGCTGTTTTTTAAAATTCTGAACAGCCAAGCTTTCGCGTTGGTTCCTTTTTCAAATGAATTGATGAACCTGAACGCTTTTAGATACGTATCTTGAACTAAGTCGTTTGCGTCGTCCTCGTCTTGGGTAAGCCGAAAAGCGAAGTTGTACATCGACTGGATGTGGGGCATCAGTTCCCGGTCGAAAATCGCATATTTTTCGGCCTCTGAGTATTGCCGGACGGCGATAAATTCGTCGGCTGTCATGGCTTGATCGGTTATGTCTGGCTAAACATTTTATTGTTTCCAAAAGCCTGCCATCCCTGTATGACTGACAAAATGGCTGAGAATAATCAAACCGTTTCTAAGAAAATCATGCCTGTTCAGCGGCTAATCTTTTTACAAACGGTTGAAGACCGGAAGCATAGCTTGTTGCTTAAAAACAAGTAGTTTTGCAAGATAAATTAAATATGAATTATATTCCTGAAAAAGATGCTTGAAAAGTATTCAGGTAAGAGTAATTTCATTTGAAATGAAGGTCATTCACAGGGTTTTATTTATAAACTTCATCAAAAAGTAACATGGCTAACGGTATTTTCAATGTCCCGATTCCCAAAAACGAACCTGTTTATGGATATGCCCCGGGGTCAGTGGAGCGTGAAAAATTAAAAAAAACAATTGCTGATTTACGTTCACAGGAAATAGATATTCCCCTTTATATTGGCAATCAGGAAGTACGTACGGAAAAACGAGTAGCCATTACCCCGCCGCACGATCATCAGTATATACTTGGGTACTTTTACGAGTGCGAAGCACAACAGGTAACCGAGGCTATTCAGGCCGCTCTGGCCGCCCGCTCTGCCTGGGCCTCAATGCCCTGGGAACATCGTTTGGCTATTTTTCTAAAAGCTGCTGAGTTGTCGGCTACGAAATACCGGTACTTGCTGAATGCCGCCACCATGCTTGGGCAGTCTAAAAATGCCTTTCAGGCAGAGGTAGATTCGGCATGTGAGTGGGTAGACTTCCTGCGTTTTAATGTTTCCTTTGCTACTGAAATCTACCGTAATCAACCCATATCACCCGATGCAACCATTTGGAATCAGGTGGAATATCGACCATTGGAAGGGTTCGTATATGCGTTGACGCCATTCAATTTTACCGCCATTTCTGGCAATCTGCCCACTTCTGCTGCCATGATGGGCAATGTGGTCATCTGGAAACCAGCCCCTGCACAGATGTATTCAGCCTATGTGCTGATGCAGGTTTTGAAAGAAGCGGGTGTACCTGATGGTGTTATTAACCTCATTCAGGGAGATGGCCCGATGATTGGTGAAGTAGTCTTTAGTCACCCTGAATTTGCTGGTATTCACTTTACCGGTAGTACGGCAGTATTCAAAAGTATTTGGAAAACCATTGCCTCGAATATGGATCAATACCGCTATTATCCACGCATTGTGGGAGAAACAGGGGGTAAAGATTTCATGCTTGCCCACGAGTCAGCTGATGTAAAAGCGTATGCCGCCAACTTACTCCGGGCAGCATTTGAATTTCAGGGGCAGAAGTGCTCGGCGGCTTCACGTGCTTATGTTCCAACAACAATATGGGAATCTGTCTGGAAGGAATTGAAAGCCATGCTTGAAACCATAAAAGTAGGTGGGACAGAAGACTTTTCTAACTTCGTCAATGCCGTTATTGACGAGCGAGCCTTCCAGAAAATTACGGGTTTTATTAATCAGGCGAAGGAAAATCCGGCTAATACCCTGCTTTGGGGTGGTACGTATGATCGTTCGAAAGGATGGTTCATCGATCCAACGATTTTCCTAACCACAGATCCGCATTCGGCAACAATGGAACAGGAAATTTTTGGACCTGTACTGACTATTTATTTGTACGAACCAGGTCAGTTTGAAGAAACATTAACGTTGATCGACCGTACATCACCCTATGCCTTAACGGGTGCAGTATTTGCTCAGGATCGCTATGCAGTTGAACTGGCAAGCCGTATGCTTGTCAATTCAGCGGGGAATTTTTACATTAACGATAAATGTACTGGAGCAGTAGTGGGGCAACAACCTTTTGGGGGGGCTCGTGGCTCTGGTACGAATGATAAGGCAGGTTCTATGCAGAATCTTCTTCGCTGGGTTTCAACCCGGACGATTAAGGAAAGCTTTATACCCGCCACGGATTATCGATATCCGTTTTTAGCGGAATAAAAATAAATCTTTGTGGTCAATACACTTGACCCTCTGCGAGGAGGTTAATAACAGCGTTTATTAGCCTCCTTATTTGTTTACTTTGAGCATTCTTTTCCATGAAAAAACAACAACATGCTTCGCAGTTTCCACGTCGCTTTGAAGAGTTACCCAGCCGTCGTCAGCAACAATTAATGGCATTTGATCGAGTATTAACCATTATGGATGAACTCCGGGAAAATTGCCCCTGGGATAAGAAACAGACAATGGACTCGCTTCGTCACCTCACTATTGAGGAAACGTATGAGCTCTCAGATGCGATTTTGGAAAAGGACAGCCAGGAAATTAAAAAAGAACTTGGGGATGTACTTCTTCATCTGGTTTTCTACGCTCGTATCGCTTCAGAAACAGGAGAATTTGATATTTCAGATGTAATGAATAGCCTGTGTGAAAAGTTGATTCATCGCCATCCGCATATTTATGGTGATGCTCAGGCCGATAACGAAGAACAGGTAAAACGTAACTGGGAACAACTTAAGATCAAAGAAGGAAATAAGTCAGTGTTAGAGGGAGTCCCGTCGTCACTACCTGCCCTTGTGAAAGCTATACGGATTCAGGAAAAGGCTCGTGGAGCAGGGTTTGACTGGGAGGAAAAACAGCAGGTATGGGAAAAGGTACGCGAAGAGATTGAAGAATTTCAGGAAGAATTCAGTATGGGTAAAACAGTAGATCAGAGTCGGGTAGAAGGGGAGTTCGGAGACTTGATTTTCTCCTTGGTAAATTATGCCCGGTTTGTAGATATTAACCCAGAAACGGCACTGGAGCGTACAAACAGGAAATTCATTAGCCGATTCAAGCACCTGGAAAAAAGAGCTAAGGAAAATGGCCGGGAGCTTAAGGATATGACATTAGCCGAAATGGATATATACTGGAATGAGGCTAAAACACTTGATTTAGATAGTAGTAAGTGACCGTTAACTAACTAAGGTTAACTATAATTGCCAGAGAAGAAGGATTGACTAGGTTTGTATTCAACCTTATCCTAAACCCTTCTTTTTATGCGTTTCAACCTTTACTTTTTACTAGCCATTGTCGTATCTATTCAGACAAAGGCTCAAACACTTTTCGAACAAAATTTCAGTTCTTCTTCGGATGTCAATGACTATGTAGGAACAGGAACCAATCAGTTTTCGAACATTACTGCCGGATCAGGGTCTTCTGCCAGTATTTCAAATGGTGCTTTGGTGTTGGATAAACCAGGTTCCGGGCAGGTTCGTTTTGCGGATACGAATCCACTCTATACGGAAACACCAACTATTTTATACGTCCAGTTTACCATTACACCAGCCATTACAGATACTTCTACTGCTACAAGTCCTTATAACTATTTTTATCTGGGAAGTTTGAATGACAATGGCTCGATTCCGGCTAACTCAAGTTTATTCGCCCGTTTAGGATTTAAGTTTATTGGTGGAGATCAGTTTTATATACACACCCAGGATGGAACCTCTAAAAACTACGGCCCCTATTCAGGTACTAAAACCATCACCTGGGTATTGAATGTATCGGGCAGTGCCACCACCTATAATGACGGAGCTGGCCGTTCGGGTAGTTTGGCCGGGAATAAAATGGATGTTTGGGTAGACGGTAATCTGATTGTCGATGAAGCAGCAGAATTGAACAATGCGGAACCAACTAATTTTAAGTTTCTGTTTTCAAATGGAAATGGTACAGTAACCTTCGACGACCTGAAAATTATTGCCAGTATGGGCCCCATGCCCGTTGAGCTGGCCTATTTCAACGCAGCAACAGTCGGTGGAAAAGTGCAGGTTAACTGGGTCACGGTTTCTGAAAAAGATGCTAGTTATTTTAGTGTGGAAAGGAGTAAAGACGCAATTAATTTCACCGAGTTAAGCCGATATCCTGCAAAAGGAACCACAAAAGAGCGGCAGGAATATCGAATAATAGACGAAGTGCCACTAAAGGGCGTTAGCTATTATCGCCTCAAACAGGTTGATCTGGATGGTACCGAACACACCTACCGAGCGAGTTCGGTGAAACTAGGGGCGGATTTGCAGATAAGTGTTCAGGGAAACCCAATAATGCTTTCAAAACCAATTATTATCCATTCTAATCAGGATAACGTAAGCTATACCTTATATACTGTTCATGGAAACAGAGTAAATCTGGAAAGTAACCAGACGGAAGAGGCTCAATATTCGCTTCAACCTAAACAGTCTTTATTACCTGGAGTTTATTTCCTACGAGCAACTAATGGAATGGATGTGGTTATTCAACGATTAGTCGTTCAGTGATTATGAAAAAAGCCTCGCTATTTGATAGCGAGGCTTCTGTTTAGTTAACGATGACCGTTTGGCTTGCTTTTCCACTACTATCAAAGCATTTCAGCTTAACCGTTCCGTTTATTTTCACAGGAGATTGGTAAACGGTAGAATTAATAGTTGGTTCAGTACCGTCAGTTGTATATCGAATAGCTAATCCCGGATATTCGGCATTAGCCGATAAAAGACCGCTTTCAAGCGTTGCCCCTGGTGTGGGCACCCGGTAGTTATAGCCGCCATTCAGATAACTTAATCGTGGAAGTTCACGAGTAGCCAGAGCATTGGCAAAGGCGTTCCAACCGGTTAATATTGACTTTTCGCGTTGCGTCTGATCTTCAATGGTTTCCCAGGGACGCTCCGCCGCCCATGCTGTTTCGGCAAAGGCAGGCAATTTGGGTAACATATAGTATTGAAGCATTTCTGGTCCTTTGACGGTCTCGCTCCAGAGTTGGGCCTCCAAACCGAAAATGTTTTTACGGTTTTTCAGTTTCTCTTTATCAGTGAAATCCAGTTTCTTGCCTATGGCATTAGTATAGGTTGTTTTAGCGAAATCATACGGAGCAAAGGTCCAGGCCTGGCGTGGACCAATAAAAGGCCCCCAGTATAAACCAGGTTCTTTGGGGTCATTATTGTAAGCCATATCCATGTATAAATTTGTTACATTACATAACACTACAGGATAACCCGCATTGGCCATTCGATAGCCCAGGTCTACATCAAACACATTATTCCAGATGTAAGGAACAACACCCTTGCCCGCGAAATCAGGGTTTGCCACATACTTGCCCTGAGCATCTGCATTTAAGCCAATTTCTTCCCAACCATGTACTTCCAAGCCACGTTTTTGCAGATGAGGTAGCATCTTTCCGAAGAAATAACTCTGTACATACTGTGGTCCTTTGATTTCAGGATGATCTTTCAGAAGCTTATCAATCAGGGGAGATTTCGTCCAAACACCGGCTGGAACTTCATCACCGCCTACGTGTAAAACTTTCAGCGTTATGCCCGCTTCTTTATACATACTCATTACATCGTCAATAACCGTATCAAAGAAATGAACGGCCGATTCGCGAGCTACGCAGATGACGTTGTCATGATATCCCTGAGCAGACGTATATTCAGATTTATCCTCGGGATCGATGAGACGAAATTCTTCGGCCGCTTCTTTCTTGCCTTCCTTCATCAAACGTTCATAACGAGCTTCCATTGATTTAATAGCCGACCGCGAGTGCCCCGGAAAACCAATTTCTGGAATGACCCGAATATGACGTTCATTCGCATATTTCAGAATTTCGATAAAATCGGCTCTTGTGTAAAAACCACTTCCAAAGGTTCCCTTCGCATTAGCAATAGGGCCAGAACCGTATGAAGGATGCAAGGCCGTGGCTTTCATGCCGCTTGTATGCTGACGATGCGAGCCAACTTCTGTTAACTCTGGTAAATCTTTAATCTCCAGTCGCCAGCCTTCATCTTCCGTGATGTAAAACAACATATGGTTAATCTTGTAAAACGCCAGCAGATCGAGAATATGCTTAACTGTTTCTTTTGTCTGGAAATTACGAGCTACATCAAGTTGCGTACTGCGAAAAGGAAACCGAGGAGCATCTTCGATTTGGAGAATAGGCAAAGTCAACGCTTTTTTTGCAGGAACGGGCAGTAAAGCAAGCAAACTTTGGCTGCCATAAAATACCCCGGCGGCATCATTTCCGGTAATCTGAATGCCTTCGCCCGAAATAGTAAGTCGATACGCTTCACTTGAAATGCCATTAACGGTTACCGGAGCCATTGATAAATGAATACCTTTCTCACTGGTGTTTCCTTCTTTCAATGAGAACGCTTTACCCGTCAGTTGCTGGAGCGAATTACTTAACTGAAGTGCTTCATTTTCAAGATTCTTGGTGTAAATAATGGGCCAGTTATCAGAAAGTTCCACAGAACCAGAACCTTTTGTTACCTTGACAGGACTAGGAATAAGTATGGGGCGTTGCTCTGCCGGAACTACGCTTAATGCTGCATTTTGCTGATAGTGATAAGCTGGCGTAGGTAGAGGAAACTGGTCTTCGGGGCCGCGAAGAACCTGCTCTTTTGTTGTAAAAGGCTCAACGGTATAATCACTTACCTGCTCGATGACTTCCTTATTATCCTTCTTAAAAACGAAATACAATCCCATTGGGGCGTCCGTTTCTTTTATAACTGCGGCTATACCTTCATAAGGAATCTCAAGGCTATCACCTGGTTTTAATTCAAAAGTTTCATTAGGTGTAAGTTTATACCAATCACCATTAATCGACTCCACTTTAGCCGCTACGGGTGTTTTAGACTCCTGAATAGGCCGGGGTGACATATTGAAAAATAAGGTCCAGTCTTTATTTCCTAATGTTTCGGATGAATTGTTTTTTAAGACAAATCGGGCTTTAAACCCTGATTTTACGTCGGTAAAGTTGGATACAAGCTTCCAGGAAACGGCAATAGATGACCCTTCCGAGGCCTTTTCGGTAGACTTGCAGCTGGAAATAAAGAGCGAGAATCCTCCCCAAAGTAGGGCGATATAGAAGATGCTACGCATACAATTAGGTTTAGTTAGATCGTATAAAGAGCAGTAAAGTAAGGGTATTTAAGGGCAATTCTGTAATTTTTTAAATTTTTTTATAAAAGCTAATTACGGATGAATAGAAATGAAAAAATCCGTCCCAGTCGAGGAACGGACTCTTATTGTATTTAATGAACAAAGAACTTATACCCAGATTATTTCTAATAATTTGGCAAGTCTGTCTTTTAATTCTTTACGATCTACAATGAAATCAAGAAAGCCATGTTCTTCAACAAACTCAGCACTCTGAAATCCCTTAGGAAGATCCTTGCCAATGGTTTCGCGAATTACCCGAGGGCCTGCAAAGCCAATTAGAGCACCAGGTTCTGAAATGTTGAAATCACCTAACATGGCAAAAGAAGCGGTCACACCACCCGTAGTTGGGTCTGTCAACAAAGAGATATAAGGAATTTTTGCTTCATCCAGCAAGGCAATTTTAGCCGAAGTCTTAGCCATTTGCATCAGCGAAAATCCGGCTTCCTGCATACGGGCTCCTCCTGATTTTGAAATCATCAGAAAAGGAATCTGGTGTTTCAGCGAATAGTCCATAGCTCGGGCGATTTTTTCACCAACAACCGAACCCATAGAACCACCAATGTAACCAAAGTCCATACAGGCTACTACCAGATCATTGCCATTGATTTTTCCGTAAGCGGTACGAACGGCATCTTTCAGTCCCGTTTTCTTTTCTGTTGCCCGCACTCGATCAGGATATGCTTTAGTATCCGTAAAGTGTAACGGATCACCAGAAGTCATGGTAGAATCAAGTTCGGTATAAAGGGTATCATCAAACAGAAGTTCGAAATACTCTTGTGAGCCTATTTTTTCGTGATAATTACAATTCGAGCAGGTATACGCCAAAAGCTTATGCTCACGGGTATGCATGATTTTTCCACATTGGGGACACTTGTACCAAAGCCCATCGGGAGCCTCCCGTTTTGCTTCAGTGGGTGTTTGAATACCTTTGTCTTTTCGGGTGAACCAAGACATATGTTTTGACGATTAGGGTTTAATACTGCTGGATGCTAAAAGCGAGTTCATCAGACAGAAATCCTACTAATTAGTTGATTTGGGATGCCAAAGATAGTCCATTCCGTGTCTTACTCAGAGCTAAGCTCCTGATTTTTGGTACTTTTCTGACTGGCATTAATCCTATTTTTAAGAATTGTTGTACTTTTCGGCAATAAAATTGAACTCGAAGCTATTCGGGGAGCTTATTTCAAAAGAAGTCCTGCTGATGAATGGAAAATTGTCTAAGTTTGCAATTACAGATACCACTGTCAACAGATCAGGTTATTGATAATGAAGGAATTGGTTTTGAATTCTTCATCAACAGTAGTAATAAGATAGATAATGGATTAAGGCTTACTGTCTGAAATAGCAGATCTTAATTTCAGGGGTTCTCTCATACGAGTAAAAAAGTTTGTATTCTTCCACATTTCAACGATTTGTATG
>JASGGE010000042.1:0-26420 GCA_047605205.1 Siphonobacter sp. | reverse complement strand
TATCTACGTTAATATTTCCGCCTGAACTCGCTCCCTCATAGGCATCTCTTAACGTTACGGAGCTGTTCAGTGTCCCTTTAACATTGACCTGTAAAATGGGTTGAAGTGTAGCCAGATTAAAATTGTGTGCCTCTAGCAGCAAAGACTGTTGAGGGTCTTCCGAAACGGTTCCGTTTAAGGAAATAGACTGTTCGATGTTCTGGAAGGTCAAATCCTTTACGTCTATTGTATTACCAGCCAATCGAATCTGGTTACCAGGGTTAAGATTCCAGTCCTGATCCAGAATACGAATACGGGATCGTCTGAAATGTAAGTCTGTCCCTTCAGGCTTAAAGTAAATATCCCCATTCAGATTCAGACGATTGGTGCTTTCCTGCTGACGTAAGCGACTGGTAAAAGCAATGTGATCTTTTTCCCAGGAGGCCTCGACTTGCAGGTTTTCAGTAGGAGCTACTGACTTAATTTGCTGCGTACTAGAGGTAATAACTGCCGAAGCCAGTACTTCATTACGATTGGCAAATTTGGAAGTATTGATATCTATCTCGGAGCCATAGAAGTGATATTTATCGATCAAGAGGGTATCGCTCTTCGCATCAATATTAAATACAAGTGTATTTCCCATTGAGAATTCTCCCTGTACTTTGCTATTTGGTGATAAATATCCTTCTGGATATAAGAAAGCCATTAAAGGCTGGGCATCTTTAAACAAAACTGAATACGCCAGATTATAATGTACTGGGTTAACCGCCTTGGTAACATAATACTGTTGCCGGACAGAGTCCGGCTCGGTAAAGTAAATTTTGTACTCCTTCACGAGCGAAGGAATATCTTCAATGGCTTTCGAAATCTGGAAGGGGCCTTCAATCGTTGCGTTTAAAATGTCCGATTCTAATGAGATATAACGTTTATCAACGGGTTTAGGAGCAACCAGATACAGCGTATCAATCAATAGGTTTCGGTCACCACTAGCCAGCATTCGGGTTAAATAGGTATCCCTTAAACGAGCGGCTCCGTACATTTGATCAATGTCCAATCCGGTCCAGACGACGTGTAATTCCGACTGCAAACGAATATTCTCTTCCGAAATCCCTAACGGGTGTAACATGGCCCGGTCTATTTTCCCCTCAATATCAAAGAAGTTTCGTTTTTGCCGGAGATCAGCCTGACCCTTCAAATCAAATACCAGATTGGTATCTCTCATTACAATCCGGCCATCAAATAAACCCAGCTGTAAGTTTCCATCAATATCAATATTGCGATAGGTATATCCCTGAAAGCCAAATTTCTGAGCCGTGGTATTAAGCTTCACTACTGCCGTTTCAGGATCGAACCCGGTACCTTCTACCTGCCCATCCAAATCCAGATTCTGCAATAATTCAGGGCGATCCGTCAACTTACCCAAGGCAAAATCAATTAATTGAAGCTTCCCTTTGTAGGTAGAATTTTCAATAACATCGGCAATTTTCATACTTAAGTCAGGAATTATTACTCCTAACGCCGTTTGGAATCGCCCTTTCGCCTGAAAATCATTATACCGCCCGGCAAATATTCCGCTGTAGTCAATAGTACCGAAATTCGTCAGCACTTTAGTGGTTCGTGGGCCTGTATACTGAGCTAAATCCTGAGCATTAGTAATGAACTTTCGAAGATTAAAGTCCATATCAGAGGTTTCAAAGTCGGGCAGTCCTCGAAAACCAAACGTACCAGTCGCATAACTACGCTGCCCAAAATGCAGGCTGCGAGCATTGAATACAAACTTGCGAACGGTCCCATCAAAATGGCCGGAGGCCGTCCAACGATCTTTGAAGGAATACAGATCAGAAGCGAACCGAGCCAGATCATGCGGATACACAATGCTTGAATCCAGATCAGCAATGATACGCACCTTTTCATTGAAGTCGCCCAAATCAGGCGTATCATTATACCGAAACTCTACAAACCGGCGTAGAGTTGACTGGTTTACCCTCACAAACAAGTCATAAAAACTCATTCGTTTTTCTGAAAAGAAAAACCGGGTATCCAACTGATGCACTCTTAACTGAGCCACTTTATCAATTCCTCTTAAATGATCGATATTGGCTGCGATGGTATCAGAGAAAACCAGGAAGTCAGTTACGTGACCCTGTAATTCCGAGATTTTGAAATGATTATAATCAAACGTTCCCTTTTCATTGAAGGGCTTTTTCCGGGGATCATCATAATGAAAAACGCCATCTTCTACGACTGCTTCACCAATGGTAAACGGAATGGATTTCCCCGGATGTTTTCGAGGTGTTTTCGGAGCCGTAAGTCGGTCAATTGCATTGATAAAATAATCAATATTCAAATCGCCGTCTTTCTGTACTACTAATCGAACATCCGGCTTATAGAGTCTGACATGATTCAGGTGAATATCATCAACGGGCTTTTCAACTAGCTTTAATTCAGGGACATTAATATCCAGCCAGCCGAAAACAGAAGAGGTTTTCCAATCTACTTTCACAATTGGATAATCAAGCCCAATCATGTGAATTAAAGGAAAGTTTACCTCAAGGATATCAATATCAATCATTGGTTGCTTGAGTGTATCGGGAACCGATACATGCTCCAATACCAGCTGATCAGGGAAGCGGTAATCTACCCGCCCAATTGAAACGGGATAATGCGTTTGCTCGTAGAACCAATCCGTAAGGTATGCCGTTGCTTTGGTTTGTACTACCGGAATCTGCAAGACAACCATTACACTGGCCGCCATAATCAGGACGATCAGAATGCAATAGAGCAGAGACTGGAAGAATAAACGAAAAGCTTTTTTCATTCCTTAACGGCATGTGACAAAGGCCACTGGATTGGATAAAGAATTGTACTCGAAGAACGTTTCAGAAGTACCTTTGTTGAAAATAAAGCGTTAAAATTAATAAACGGTGCCGAAACTGGCCATGTGCCCGGCATTAGATATGGTCTTACTTGCTATAGAATCGTCCTGCGATGAGAGCTCTGCCGCCGTATTAATAGACGGGCAGCTTCGTTCTAACGTAATTGCCACTCAGTTAATTCACCAACAATACGGGGGTGTTGTACCTGAACTTGCCTCCAGGGCTCACCAGCAACACATTGTCCCGGTAGTTGCTGAAGCTCTAAGTTATGCCAAAATTACGAAAAATGACCTGAACGTCATTGCTTTTACGCGAGGACCTGGCTTATTAGGTGCACTTTTAGTAGGGACTTCCTTCGCTAAGTCGCTGGCGTTGGGTTTGAATATTCCTTTGGTGGATGTACATCATATGCAAGCCCATGTTCTAGCTCATTTTATTGAAGAACCTCACCCGGCATTTCCATTTCTGTGTCTGACGGTTTCGGGCGGACACACGCAGATTGTATTGGTTCGGGATTATCTGGATATGGAAGTTATTGGAGAAACGCAGGATGATGCCGTTGGTGAAGCCTTTGATAAAACAGCCAAGTTACTGAATCTGCCTTATCCCGGCGGCCCTCTGATTGATCGATATGCTCAGCAGGGGGACTCGAACCGTTTCCCTTTTCCAATGGTAGATACCCCAGGGTTAACCTACTCTTTCTCAGGAATCAAGACTGCAATCTTATACTTCTTAAAAAAAGAAACGGCTCAAAATTCTACTTTTATTGAAGAAAATCTGACTGACATTTGTGCTTCTGTGCAGGCCACGCTGGTTAAGATTTTACTTACCAAGTTAAAACGAGCCGCCCGCGAAACAGGCATTCAGGAAATTGCGATTGCTGGTGGTGTTTCGGCGAACTCCGGTCTACGGAGCGAGTTATTACGCACAGGAGAACAACTTCGCTGGAACGTTTACATTCCCAAATTTGAATATTGTACTGATAATGCCGCCATGATTGCCATAGCCGGATATCACAAAGCTTTGCGGGGTGATTTCTGCCCTCAAACCGTTTCGCCACTTCCACGAATGGAATGGTAAATAATACGGCTTCGCATTTTCAGTTGAGTTATAAACAAAAAAAAGAGATCTGATCAATCAGGTCTCTTTTTCAAGGAATCAGTTGAAAACGGGTTGCTAACTCAATTTTTAAGAAATGCCTCCCAAAGAATTTCAGCGGGATGCATCGCTATACGTCCTGTACCATCTTTAATCTGATGACGGCAACTGGTGCCGGGTGCAGCAATAGCTACCTCTTCTGGTTGATTTCGTACGGTCGGAAACAATACCAGTTCCCCGATTTTCATCGAAACATCATAGTGTTCTTTTTCATA
The DNA here is from genome assembly GCA_047605205.1 of Siphonobacter sp. Classification (GTDB taxonomy): domain Bacteria; phylum Bacteroidota; class Bacteroidia; order Cytophagales; family Spirosomataceae; genus Siphonobacter. The sequence continues at coordinate 22,192 of JASGGE010000042.1, read as the reverse complement.
ACCAAAGCTTCCGGCCATACCACAACAACCCGAAGGAATCATATGCACCTCATATTGAACGGGTAATGATAAAATCTTTTTAGTATGCGTCATACTCGACAGTGCCTTTTGGTGGCAGTGCCCATGCAGTTTAATCAGTCGTTTTTCATTACTAAACTGATCAGCTTTTACATTTCGCTTATCTATTTCCCGGGCTAAGAATTCATCAAAAATAAACGTTCGCTTCGCAACATCTTTTGCCTTTTCCTGCAACTCAGGTGGCACTAATTCAAGATATTCATCCCGTAAAGTCAGGATTGCCGAAGGCTCCAAACCAATAATTGGAATCCCCTCATGATCTGCCTGGCTGAGTAGTTCAACGTTCTTAATGGCAATTCTACGTGCCTCCTTCACCATACCTTTCGAGAGATACGTTCGTCCGGATTCTACGTGGTAAGGAATTTCTACTTTATAGCCCAGTCCACTTAATAGTAGTAACGCTTTTCTACCAATTTCAGCATCGTTATAATTAGTAAATTCATCGCAGAAAAAGAGTACCCTCTTGAATTTTGTCCGCCCGGTATTGTGCAGGCGATGCTCATTTTCAGCGAACCAGTTTCGTAAGGTAACGGGGGCTAATAAAGGCATTGACCGATCTGATGCAAAGCCCATCACTTTTTTCATGGCTCTTGATACAACTCCGTTTGACATAACCCAGTTGTATAAACGGGGGGTTTTGCTTCCCATTCGGGATAAACGGGTAAAGTTCCCGATCATTTTTGATCGGAAAGGGACACCATGAGCATCATAATAATGTTGCAAGAACTCCGCTTTTAGCTTACCAACATCAACGCTACTGGGACATTCAGCTTTGCAACCTTTACAGCTCAAGCACAAATCCATTACATCTTTAATTTCAGGATGATCAAACGGATTCTTTTTGTTCGAATGCGTCAGGAACTCCCGCAGGATATTCGCCCGTGCCCGTGTGGTATCATGCTCGCGGCGGGTCGCCATAAAACTAGGACACATTGTGCCCCCCGTTAGCTCGGTTTTCCGGCAATCACCTGAACCAGAACACTTTTCTGTCAGACGAAGAATACTTTCCTGATTACTGAAATCAAAGTAAGTATTAATTTTTCGAACGGGCTGATCGGCTTCATACCGCAGGAAAGCATTCATTGGTGGGGTATCGACAATCTTGCCCGCGTTGAAAATACCTTCTGGATCGAAGATTTTCTTGACCTGCCGAAACAGCTCGTATACTTCCTGGCCCATCATTGCGGGAATAAACTCCCCGCGTAAGCGTCCATCCCCGTGCTCTCCCGACAAAGATCCCCGGTATTTTTTCACCAGTTCAACCGTTTCGGCTAATACCTGACGAAAAAGTAGCTGCCCTTCGGATGTTTTCAGATTAATCATCGGCTCCACATGCAACTCACCTGCCCCAGCGTGAGCATAATAGCTGGCATGCAGGCCATGACGTTTCAAAAGAGCTTCCAGCTCAGCAATATAAGCGGGAAGCTCTTCCGGAGAAACCGCACAGTCTTCAATCAAGTTAACGGGCTGGGTATCCCCGGGAAGATTCCTAATCAATCCCAGTCCGCCTTTGCGGACCTCCCAAACCTGTTTTGTTTTTTCACCAAAAACTACTGGAGCAGCATAGCCTAACTGGGTACTATTCAAGTCAGCTACTAGTGAATTTACCCGGGCCTCCAGAGTCTCCATGGTGCCTGCCATAAACTCCACCATTAAGACTGCCGCCGGGTCTCCTTCAATAAAAAAGCGATTTTTGCTTTGCTCCGGGTTATCTTTCGTAAAGTCAAGAATATATTTATCAACCAATTCAGAAGCCATTGGCTGATGGCGTAAAGCCACCAGATTAGCCTGTAGAGATTCTTCAATGGACTGGCAGTGTACACATACCACGGCCACTTCTTTGGGCGGCAGAGGTATTAGTTTGAGTTTTAATTCCGTCGCTAAAGCCAGTGTACCTTCTGAGCCAGCTAATAAACCACAAAAATTAAAAGCTGACTTGCTGGATCCGAATGGATCCGTTTCCAATAATACATCCAGGGCATACCCGGTATTACGCCGGGTTAAGCTATGCTTAGGAAAGTTCTGGCGAATGGCTTCCTGGTGCTTAGGATTCGCCAGAATGTCGTGTATATTTCGATAAATTTCTGCTTCAAACGCATTTTCCGTTCCGGTTCCTTCCAGAATAGACTCGTATCGCCAAAGCGTTTTGGTATTAAGTTCTACCTCAGAACCATCGGAAAGCAACACGGTAGCGGCTAGCAGGTTATCCCGAGTATTTCCCCAAACAATGCTATGTAACCCACAGGAATTATTGCCTACCATCCCACCAATCATGGCCCGACTGGCCGTGGAGGTTTCAGGCCCAAACATTAATCCATAAGGAGCTAATGCTTTATTTAAATCATCCCGAATTACACCGGGTTGGACACGCACCCAGCCTTCTTCGAGGTTAATTTCCAGAATCTGAGTGAAGTATTTCGATAAGTCTACTACCACTCCAGACCCTACGACCTGACCCGCCAGCGAAGTTCCGGCGGTACGTGGTATCAATGTGGTTTTATACGTTCTTGCAAATTGAATCAGTTGCTTTAAATCATCAACCGACTTGGGAATTGCTACGGCAAGCGGTTTTTCCCGATACACCGACGCATCTGTAGCATAGATGAGCCGTTGAGCCTGGTGTTGAGTAGAGGTATTATAATAGAGATCTCCTTCAAAAATTTGCCGGAGGCCTTCAAAAGCTTCTATAGTGACGGACATCGCATTCCAGACTAATAATCTACCTAAAAAGAAGTGTAGGGTAACAAAGGTAAGTCTGTTTCTACAACATTATTCGGATTCTTTTCAGGTAGCATACAGAAGAATCGTACTTTTTAGATAAATTTTTGATCTTACTCCAGGTAGCTTTTTACTAGATATTCCCATTCCTGTTCTAATGACATGGTGGGCATCGTGATTCGGGCTCGTTGATACCAGTAATTGGCATTCCACTGATCCCCTTCTTTTCGGTGTAAATACGCATGAAGGCGGTCGTAGGCCTGTGTACCCTCGGCCGACTGAGCAATTTCATGAGCCAACTCCCAGTCTCCTTTGCCGTCATACCAAAGAGCTTTTAACAAAACAGGAACTGCAATCGGAGGCTGCGAATCAGTAAGACTTTGTTTAAATTCGTTGTAAGTCATGGGAGTCTGTTTCTTTTTTTAATCAGTGTTTTTCAGAATAAGAATTTACAAGATGCCCGGAGATTTTTTTATTCTGCTCATCTTTAAATCCTGATAATTGTAAATACTCATTTAACTATCACCAGGTGTCTGTAAAACTTAGCTTAGCTACCCTTTCCATTGATGACCGGCCAGTATATGTTACCGGAACGTTTGCAAACTGGCTACCTGATTTGCCAGAATTCAGAATGCGGCAAACCCGAAAAGGCACGTATGAACTAACCTTACCCAACTGGGTTCATCTGCCCTTTGAATATAAATATACGCGGGGTTCGTGGCAAACCGCAGAGCTAACTGTGAATGGTGAAAATGCCCCGAATCGTACAATGCTTCGTCTGAGAGCTACTGATTTTGTACCTCATTGGCAAGATAACGGAGTAGCTATTGCTCAGGAATTAATGCCTGATGTGATCGTTTGGCCATCTTTTAGCATGCGGCCATTCCGACGCAAACGCCGTGTTTCCATTCTGCTTCCAGCTGGTTATGCTCAGGGTAATCAACGGTATCCTGTCATGTATTTTCAGGATGCCCAGAATTTATATGGAGGTGGCAGTATCTATGGTGACTGGGCTCTGGACCGAAAAATGGCGATTCGGGCCATGCAAAACCGAACCCCTTTTATTGCTGTTTGCATAGATCATGGCGATTCATTCCGCTCGCGGGAGTATAATCCTTATGAAAACCGTTGGCTTGGAAAAGCAGAAGGTCATCTGTATTTACGTTTTTTAACTGAAACACTTAAACCCAGAATTGACCGGGAGTTTCGTACCTTACCTGACCGATTGCATACCGGTATTGGCGGAAGTTCAATGGGTGGCCTCATTAGCCTGGCGGGTCTTTTCTATCAGGCAAACCGTTTTGGGAAAGGGTTAGTATTCAGCCCTTCATTGTGGGTATCCAGGCAGCTCTATGCCGATGCAAGTCAGAGTTCGCCCCCCTTTCCTACGCAGCTATATCTGTATGCAGGGGGGCAAGAATCGCAGGGCATGGATGCCGCCGCCAAACGCATGGCTACCGTACTAAAAGCCCGTCCGTATGATGTGTTATTTTCTACGAATCCGCAAGGCCAGCATTCAGAAGCAACCTGGAGTAAAGAGCTGCCCAAAGCCTTAGCCTGGCTATGGGATTGAAGGCCGTTTCCTGTTTACACTTGGTTGCCTAAGGTATCTTAATGATTGGCTTTGCCTCGTTGAATGTATCTACTTTAATTCAATGTCTATGCACTAAAAACTCTGCAGGAGATTAATATTGAAAACTGAAAAAAGAAAACTCCATTATGATTATCCAGACTGTTCAGGAATTTGACCTTGATATTCAAACCTTCATTTTCCCTTTAACGGATACGAATCGCTATAACCAGCTTCAAAAACTATCGGAACTAACAAGCCTGCCGCATGACCTCTTGCTGGAAGACATTAAGTCTGAAAAGATGGAAATCAATACGTTCCTAACCACCAGTGGGCAACGTATTTTCACATTGGGCTTGGGGGAAGAGCCAGGATCATCATTGATTATTAGAGCATTTAGAACTTTATTTTTCAAGAACAAAACCAAAATTTCCAATTGCATTGGAGTTAACCTCAGCTTTATACCAGCCTCATGGGCTGAATACGTCATTAACGGAATACTGCTGGCAAGCTATGATTTTGGGCTCTACAAAACCGATGTAAAAACCAATGCTGCCTGGAAAGACGGCCGATTACAATTACTCTCTTACAGTGAATTACCCATTGAAAAAGGGCGTATCATCGCTGAAACACAGCTTCGATTATTCGAATTATTAAATGCTCCTGCCAACTATAAAACTCCTTTGACGCTTAGCCGCTGGGCGATGCAATCCGCCAATGAATATGGGTATACGGTACGGGTATATGATGCGGGGGAGTGTCAGGATCTTGGACTAATGGCCCTTTTGGCAGTTGGCCAGGGAAGTAAAAACGAGCCTGCCTTTATCGTTCTGGAATACAAAGGCGAAGGTAATTGTAAGAAAATAGGGTTGGTAGGAAAAGGTGTAACCTTCGATACCGGAGGCATTTCCATCAAACCTTCGGAAAATATGCACCTCATGAAATCTGATATGGGCGGTGCCGCAGCCGTGTTAGGAACCATTGAAGCGGCGGCTCGGCTCCAGCTCCCTATTCACCTGATTGGCATTGTCCCCACGACAGAAAATAGTGTAGATGGGGAGAGTATGAAACCCGGAGATGTTATTCCTTCTTATGCCGGAAAAACCATTGAAGTAACTGATACCGATGCAGAAGGGCGGCTGATTCTGGCCGATGGTCTGGCTTACTGCATTAAAAACTTCCAGCCTGATGTTTTAATTGATCTTGCTACGCTGACCGGAAGTATCATCCGTACGCTTGGCTATCAGGCAGCGGGGCTTTTTACAACCAATGACGAGCTGGCTCGCAGTCTGGAAAAAGCCGGAGAACAAACGGGTGAACGACTTTGGCGGCTCCCGATGTGGGAAGAATATGCAGAGCACCTAAAGTCAGATATAGCGGATGTACGTAATTTCTCGGGACTGACTCACTCACAAGCCATTGCCGCGGCCAAGTTTTTAGAAATTTTCACTGATAAGCACCCTGCCTGGGCTCACCTGGATATTGCCGGAACTGCCTATGGAGATATTGAGTTCGCTCCGCAACGAGCAGGCACGGGTTATGGCATTCGGCTTCTGCTTGAGTATATCCTGAATCTCTAGGCAGTTGTCATTAACACACAGCATAAATGCTGGCGGTTTCAAAAGCTTGCCAGCATTTATGTTTTCATCACTACTGCCTAATTTAACCTAACTATACACAGAAACAGCCCGGCTAATTCTTCGAGAGATTGTACCGGAAGAGGCAAAAAATGGTTGAGATGGATTCTAATTCAGAAGTTATGCGGTATACTGGAATCTTCATTAACATCCATTTAAAGAACATATACCTGGGTTTACCTGTACTGGGGCTTTCCTGGTGAAAGGCAAAAAAACAATCGCCATTATACGTGACTATTCCGTAACCTCTTGCAATGAATAGGCAGAAATCAATATTCTATCCTGCCTTCTGCTGAATCCAGATCTTTGTCATGGGAACATCAGAGAAACGCTGGGCCTAACGCCCGGTCCTTCCATATTTTCATTGCGTAACAAGTGGGTTACTGAAAAAGCCTTTCTGAAACAGAAAGGCTTTTTTCCTGTTCAGTTAATATCAACGGATAACGAATTGCCCAGCCCGAAGTAGCCGCCAACTGATTCAGCAGAATTTTCACTTGCCCCGCTGCTACGTTAGGTAACTCTGAAGCAACGGCTTTATTATGAACCACCTGCTTGGCATCTGAAAGTAGCTTTGTATACTCGTCTTTATTAAAGCGATTGAACAGCCCCTGGTCAATGTCGTAAATAGTATAGTCAGAATCGATACTCAGAATTTCTGGTTCGGGCATATGCTCAATAATGATCTGACGGGTTCCCTCCTGCCAGCGAATGTCGACCTTACTAAAGTCATACCCTACCAGCACTTTTGCCTTCGTTACAATCAGAGCTTTTTTAGAGCCCGCTTTCAGTCCCATGAATACCTCCTTGTGGTCCGTATGATCATGTATTTCCGAAAAGTGTCCTTCGGCCAGCACCACTTTAAAAACTTTCTCAATACGTTCTAACAAAACAGTTGATTCCGAACGAATAATTTTCTCTTTGGTCATTCGGAAACGCCCAAAAAAAAGGGCTAATCCCCAACCAGCACCTAACCCCAAAAAACCAATAAACAGAAACAATAGTGTATTCATGACACGTAAAATTATAGATTTATCAAACCAAAGGTATTCTGATTTTTGCTGCCGCCAAAGTAAATGTACTTATCAAAGTATTAGTATAAAATATTTATATTTTCCAAATATGCCTACCAAAAATTGACCAATTCCATGAATTATGTATTAATATTTTCAGAATACTGTTGAATACCTTAATTTGCTAAGAATTTTTTTGCTCGTTTTCCATATTAATCCCCTTACCGATGCCCTCAAAACAACTAGCTCTGCTAGACTACCTTGTTTTTCTGGTTTACTTCATAATCATAGCCGGATACGGTTATTGGATTTATCGGCAAAAAAAGTCCGAAAAAATCTCAACCACCGATTTTTTTCTTGCAGAAGGTTCGCTTACCTGGTGGGCCATTGGTTCATCTTTGATTGCTTCAAATATTTCAGCGGAGCAATTTATCGGAGCTTCAGGTGATGGTTTTGCCATGGGATTAGCCATTGCTACATACGAATGGATGGCAGCCGCTACCCTGATTGTTGTGGCGGTATTCTTTATGCCGATTTACCTCAAGAACCGCATTTTTACGATGCCTCAGTTTCTGACTCAACGGTATAGTAACACTGTTTCGATGATTATGGCCATTTTCTGGCTGTTATTATACGTAATGGTAAACTTAACGTCTATCCTCTTCCTGGGTGCATTAGCCGTTTCAACCATTTCGGGTCTAAATTTTACGGCCTGTATGATTGGTCTGGCAATCTTCGCCGTCATTATTACCATTGGAGGAATGAAGGTAATAGGTTTTACCGACGTTATTCAGGTATTCTTCCTAATTCTGGGCGGTTTAGCTACTACGTATCTGGCCATCAGCCTGGTATCTTCTGAAAATGGCACCACAGGAGTTCTCAATGGATTTGACTTAATGCTAAAACAATCTGCCGATCATTTCCACATGATTTTCCCCAAAAATCACCCACATTATGCTTCTCTTCCGGGCTTAACGGTATTATTTGGCGGAATGTGGATTGTAAACCTGAACTATTGGGGCTGTAACCAATACATCACTCAGCGTGCCCTGGGTGCTGATCTGAAAACGGCCCGCGAGGGTATTCTGTTCGCAGCTTTCCTGAAATTATTGATGCCCATTATCGTAATTCTGCCGGGGATTGCTGCCTATACACTTTATCAGAAAGGCCTGTTCCAACAGGAAATGCTGGATGCAACTGGTGAGATTAACAAAGACCAGGCGTATCCAGTATTGTTAAATTTATTGCCGACGGGCCTGAAAGGTCTTTCGTTTGCAGCACTCACCGCTGCGGTAGTGGCGTCTCTGGCGGGTAAGGCTAACTCTATTTCGACCATTTTCACCCTTGATATTTATAAGAAATACATACATCCAGAGGCAAGCGAACAACAACTCGTTCGTACGGGTCGGGTAACCATTTGGGTAGCTATGATTCTGGCCATTATCATTTCGCCTTTCATGGGGATTGATAAAAAAGGCGGCTTCCAATTTATTCAGGAAATGACGGGGCTGGTATCTCCTGGTGTGTTTGCAGCCTTTATCATGGGTTTCTTCTGGAAACGTACTAACTCAGCGGGAGCTCTGTTTGCTATTGTAGGAGGATTCTTACTTTCGTTATTCTTTAAGTACCTATTACCCGACCTGGTCAGTCTGGAGTTCCTGGCACCAACAGGCTTTGCGGTATTAAATTCTGAAGGTGTTTACGTTATTCCGTTCCTGGATACTATGGGGTTTGTATTTCTCATTTGTATTGCGGTAATGTTTGTTTTAGGAATGCAAAAACCCAGTAACAAAGGTCTGGCAATAGATGCCTCTATGTTTAAAGTACAACCTACCTTTGCGATAGGAGCAGTGATCATTCTGGCATTGATTACGATCTTGTATACGGTATTCTGGTAATTATTTTGAATTCTGTTCTTAACCAGAAAGCCCTATCAGGATTGATAAGGCTTTCTGGTTAAGGAACTATACTAATCCTGTTCTTCCAGCCTGATTTTTCTGGTGATTTGGTACACTCGTTTTTTTCGAATCGGTTTTTCTTCATCGCCCATCAGCATTCCCCAGGGTTTTAATTCATCGATTCGGTCAAAAACGATTTTCATAATGGCTAAATAAGGAATGCACAAAAACATACCTGAAATGCCCCAGAGCATCTCCCCCACGATAATCCCAATAAAAGAAATCAGCGGATTAATTTTCACTTTTGAGCCTACCACCAGGGGCATCAGAATGTTGCCATCAATAGCATGAATACCCATAAAACAGATAATAACTAGCAGCACTTTTCCGGCACCCGCAGTGGCAAACGTAATGAGCACACTGATTAAGAGAGCCGTAAAAATACCCAGATAGGGCACTACATTAAAAATTCCGGCTATTAGTCCCAGCAGTACCGCATACTTAATTTCCAGAATGGACAATACTGCTATAAACAATCCACTTACAATGGCCATCTGCAAAAACAGGCCCAGAATATACTTCTTGACGATAATCTGTACCTGGCTGACAATTTCTACTACTTTGGCTTTGCTTTCCTCTTCAAATACGGAGGTTAAGAATTTAAATAGTATCCTGCGGTAGTTTAATGTAAAAAAGGTAAACAGCAGCGTAAACAAAAAGAATAGAAAGGTAGAAGATAAGGTCGCCAGTGTTGTGGCAACCACTACTGCACTGGTCGACAAAGCCTTTTCGGTACTTTCATTCAGGTAAGCAATCTGCCGGTGCGTATTGACATTGAAACGAGTAGAAATCCAGTGCTGGAGGTCATGAAACGAAGTCATAACCTGTTGTTTCAAGAGTGGCCAGTCTTCCCAAAGAGCACTTAACTGATTAATCAGAAAATAAACCAGACTAACCATTAGTACAAGCATTAACACCACCGAGACAATGGAGGCGAGGCTACGTTTAAAGTGAACTCGTCTTTCCAGAAAGTTAGCCACTGGCAATAGCAACAATGACATTAAAAAGGAAAAAAGCAGCGGGGAGAGCAAACTATGCCCTATAATGGCCAGATAACCCAGACCAATCAGGCAGAACACCACTAAGGCCAGTTTTTGCAAAAATGGTAAAGAGATTGTTTTCATAACAAGGTTATTTAAACAGAACCACTACTTATTTAAAATGTTTTAATGACCCTCTTGTAATTAATTTTCTTTTATTAAAGATTAAGCAAAATGAATACGGAATTAGACAATTGACATTCCTTGCGGAATTAACGATGTTTGTTTAAACGCCTTCCATATGAAACTTTTTAGTAAGCTCCTTTCTTTATTAATACTCGCAGGAACCGTTGCCTGCACTTCAAAAACCTCGAAAGAAACATCTAACGTGCCCAATCAAGACGCTTATCCAAAACCACCTATTGCTCCGGTAAAACCACAAACTTTCACAGAACACGGTTATCAGCGGATAGATAATTACTTCTGGCTAAAAGACAAAAAAAATCCGGAGGTAATCCAGTATCTAAAAGCCGAAAACGCTTATGCTGATACCGTAATGGCCCATACCAAGCCTTTGCAGGAACGTTTATATAGTGAAATGCGGAGTCGAATTAAAGAAGAAGATCAGTCCGTACCACTATTTTCAAATGGATATTACTATTATTCCCGTACCGAGCAGGGTAAACAATATAGCATTTATTGCCGTAAAAAAGAATCATTATCAGCTCCTGAAGAAATCACCCTTGATGTGAATCAGCTGGCTCATGGTCACGAGGCCTTTATACTCGGTGGCATACAAATGAGTACCGATCAGCATTTACTGGCTTTCCAGAGTAACACAACGGGGTCTTACGCTGAGTTTACTTTGAAAATCAAAGATTTGAAAACAGGTGAGGAATTGATTGATGTTATTGATGACGTCAGCGGTTTTGCCTGGGGAACTGATAATAAAACGCTGTATTACGTTACTTACGACAAAGCTTTACGCCCCTATCGACTCTACCGTCATACCATCGGCTCAAAAGACAAAGACGTATTGCTTTATGAAGAAAAAGACCCGCTCTTTTCGTTAAATATCCACCGCTCCCGATCGAAAGAATTTATGATTCTTTCTTCAAGCAGCTTTACTACGTCTGAACTGTTTTTACTGCCTACGAGTGATCCTAACGGTAATTTTAAGAGTTTTCTGCCGCGTCGGCAGGACGTTACGTACGACATTGAGGTTCATCCTTCTCATTTCTATCTGACTTACAAAGACAAACAGAATCTTAACCAGAAAATCTACGAATTACCTCGCACGGGTTATGAAAAGCCGGAAACCTGGAAAGAAATTGTCCCACACAACCCTAAAGTAAAAATTGAAGGAACAGATATTTATCAGCAATATTTAGTGTTAACGGTACGCAATGAGGGTTTGTTACAGATTCGGGTTCGTAACCTGGGCGATGGCTCAACAAAATCCGTTACGTTTCCGGAACCAGCCTATACCGCCTACTCTACAGGAATGCCTGATTTTGAGGCTACCAGGATTCGCTATAACTATACATCCCTTAATCGCCCCATGACTACCTATGAGTATGATATGGAAAGTGGCGAAAGCACCAAACTAAAAGAACAGGAAATACCCGGAGGATTTACCGCTGGAAATTATGAAGTACAGCGACTTTGGGCAACGGCCAAAGATGGCGTAAACGTACCCCTGGCGATTGTCTACAAAAAAGGGCTTAAGCTCGATGGCAGCAATCCGGCTTTATTGACGAGTTATGGCTCGTATGGTTCTTCTTCTGATGCTTATTTTGATTCTGATATTTTCAGCCTGGTAGACCGCGGTTTTGTATATGCCATTGGGCAAATTCGGGGGGGCAGTGATTTGGGTGAACAATGGTATGAAGACGGTAAGCTTCAGAAAAAAATGAACACCTTTACCGACTTTATCGCCTGTGCGGCTCATCTTATTGAGGAGAAATATACCGCTTCAGATCGGCTGGCTATTCAGGGAGGAAGTGCCGGAGGGTTATTGATGGGTGCCGTAACGAACATGCGACCCGACCTGTTTAAAGTAGTAATTGCAGAAGTACCTTTTGTGGACGTAATCAATACCATGCTTGATCCCAGTCTGCCTTTAACGACACAGGAGTATGAGCAGTGGGGAAATCCAACCGTCAAGGCCGATTACGACTATATTAAACAGTATTCGCCTTATGATAATGTAAACGCTCAGAACTACCCTGATATTCTGGCTACGGGTGGCTTAAACGACTCTCAGGTAGGTTATCACGAACCTGCTAAATGGGTAGCAAAGTTGCGTGCCCTGAAAACAGATAAGAATATTACCCTTCTGAAAATCAATATGGATTCTGGGCATGGTGGAGCTACCGGGCGTTTTGATTATCTAAAAGAAATTGCCTTTCATTATGCCTTCATTCTGGACCGCATGGGCTTGAATTAGGTTCAGTACTAAAGCAGATTGGGTTCTGGAAATCATTGCTATGGTGATTTCCAGAACCCAATCTGCTTTAAAGGGGCAATTCTCTACATATAATTCAAATCATTATTCTTTTTCGGTATCGGCATGGTACAGGCGATGCATCACGCCATAAGCATATGGACTCAGGAACCTTGAGCCCTGAGTAATCCAGGTAAACACGTAGAAAAACCGCTCCCATCCCTTCGACACGGTAAATATTTGATGGGCAGCATACCGATGTAGCAGGAATAAACGGCTTGAAATAAAAAATCGTAGATCAGGAAAATTGTTAGCTAGTTATATTTTTGAATAGTCTTCCGCCCAGAATCTTCATGCCCAGTGTAGCAATTAATAACATGGTGGCAGAACTAACGGGCATTAGAATAGCTGCTACTACTGGCGAAAGATTCCCTGTTAAGCCATAGCTTAACCCAATAAAGTTATAGACTAGCGAAACCAGAAAACTAAACCGGATGATCCATAATCCAGTACGACTAAACTGAAGGAATTTTGGTAAGTATTGCAACTGCGTAGCTTCCATGATACCGTCGCTGGCAGGACTAAACTGTAAAGTATTTTCGGTGATGGCTAAGCCTACATCGGCCTGTTTCAGTGCTCCGGCATCATTCAAGCCATCACCCAGCATAATCACGCGTTTGCCTTGTCTTTGTAACTCTTGAATAAAGGTTAGTTTTTCTTCTGGTTTCGTTCTAAAACGCATATGTTGGGGAGAAAACCATTGCTGAAGTTTTTCTTTTTCAGCATCAGAATCTCCCGAAAGAAGATACAGTTGATATTTGAGAGCGAGAGCTTGCAATGCCTTGCCTAAACCCTCACGGTACCGATTTTGAACCTGAAAATATCCTTTTACCTGCCCATCAATGGCGACGAAAGTTACCGAGCCATCCGGCACAACTCCCTGAAATTTAACCCATTCAGCAGAACCAATTTCAAGGCAATGATCTACCACCCAACCCATAATTCCCTTTCCTGTTTCGGCCCGAAACGCTAATACGGGCAAGGTGTGTGTTTCACCCAGATATTCCAGAATTTTCACACTCATTGGGTGCGAAGAGTGCAGTACCAGCGAAGCGATGCTTTGGCATTCCTGACTAGTCAGCTTCTCTCCAGTATAGAAAGTTTGGCTGGCCTCATTCGTGGTTAAAGTACCCGTTTTATCAAAAACCAGGGTATCGCACTGAGCCATCTGCTCAATTACTTCACCATTTTTAAGATATAGCTTTCCTAAGCCTAACATCCGTAACCCATGCCCTAAAGCAAACGGATAAGACAAAGCCAATGCACACGGACAAGCAATGATCAATACCGCCGTAAAAGCATTCAGCACTTTTGATGGATTGTACACGGCCCAGTATAAGGCAGTGCAACTTGCCAGAATCAGCACGCAAATCGTAAAGTATTTACCCACTTCATCGGCAAAGCTTTTCATACGGCTTTTCTGCTCTTTCACAAAAGCAGCATGATTCCACAATTGCGTCAGGTAACTTTGAGATACTTCTTTCAATACTTCCAGCTCAATCGAATCACCCATTTGCTGGCCTCCGGCATAGAGTACTTCCCCTACATCATGGCGTTCAGGAGCAGCTTCACCCGTCACAAAGCTGTAGTCGATTAGTCCGGTTCCTTTATAAAGAAGGCCATCGGCAGGAATAACTTCACCGTGCCGGATCCGAATTCGGTCACCTCTACGCAATTGTTGTACTGGAAGCGTTATTGTATTCGCCCCGCTAAGTACTGTTGCGGCTAAGGGGAAATAGGATTTATAGTTACGTTCGAAGGAAAGAAACGCGTAGGTTTTCTGCTGAAACCACTTACCAGCTAACAAGAAGAAGATTAACCCCGTCAGCGAATCGAAGTAACCATTCTGGTGTAAGAAGATCACTTCATAGAGGCTTCGGGTCCAGGCCACCATAATGCCCAATAGAATCGGGAAATCCAGGTTAAGCTTTCCAGCTCGCAGGCTTTTATATACCGACTCGAAATAGCCTGCTCCAGAATACAACACAACGGGAATTGATAAAATCAGGCTCAGCCAGCCAAATAGCATTTTATACTGTCCATCCTGAAGCCCCATGTATTCCGGAAAACTGAACAGCATACTATTCCCGGCACAAAAACCGGCCACACCGATTCGGGTAAGTAACGTACGATAGACCGGGTTTTGCTGTTCCTTAACAACATCTTGCAGGCTAATCAATGGCTCATAACCAATAGACACCAGAAGCTCTGCGACCTGCCGAAGTGAAAGAGTTTTTTTCTCAAATACCAGCGTTACCTTTTTGTTCATAAAATCCACCCGGCTTGAATAAATTGCCGGATTCAGCTGTGGCAAATGTTCAAGCAGGTATAAACAGGAAGAACAGTGAATCGCTGGAATATAGAAGGTAACCTTGGCCTGTGTTTCATTCTGAAAATCAAGCAGTGAATCTGCAATTTCGGCGTTATCCAGAAAATCAAAATAGGCTACTTTGGGGGAAGTGCCTATTCCGCTCTTATCCAGCGAATAATAGGTACAAAGCTGATGTTCATTGAGTAGCTCATAAACCGTTTGGCAACCTTCGCAACAAAATGCTTTATCATCCAGATAAAGCGTATGTTCCTGACAATCATTACCACAGTGATAGCAGGTAGTTTTCGCTTCGACAATCATATACTCAAAAAAAAGCACAGAGTTCACTCCTGCCCATATAGTTCGAATGGCCAAAGCTCTGCTTTTTCAAAGCTGATTTTTATGATAGGAAATAAGTAATCAAACTGATTTTTATCATTTTTCCGACTGACGTTTTTCTTCACCTTTGTAGCATCAATTTGCCAATTGATCGTTCTACTTTCGTTACGACTATTTAAAGATCATCCTGATGAAATCACAAGCTGCCCCCGAATGCCAACATTGTTCTTTTCGTGAATTTTCGCTTTTCAAAAATTGTCATACTGCTGAACTGGAAGGCATGAACGACAATAAGTGTTTTCACACCTATAAAAAAGGACAAGTGATTTTCCACGAGGGAAACCGTCCTTTTGGTTTATTCTGTGTGTTTGATGGGAAAGTCAAAATTAGTCGTCTGAACTCGGAAGGGAAAGAACAAATCATTCGTCTGGCCAAACCCGGTGATACGCTGGGTTATCGCTCGCTAATTGAAAATGCCAAATACACGGCATCAGCAGTTGCTTTGGATGACACACAAGCCTGTTTTATTCCCTCTACCGACTTCAATAAGCTGGTTGATTCTAACGTGCGAGTAGCTAATGACCTTATGAAAATGCTGGCAAAAGCCTTGGGGGAATCACAGGAACGTATGATTCATATGGCGATGAAACCCGTCCGGGAACGCCTGGCGGAAGCTCTGTTACTTTTGAAAAGTACGTACCATAAAGCCAATACACAGGACAACTTTAGCATTGCCATTTCCCGGGAAGATCTAGCCGCTATTGTAGGTACGGCTAAAGAAACCGTGATTCGTTTTCTTTCTGAATTTAAAGAAGAAGGAATCGTATCGGCACAGGGAAGTACTATTACAATCTTAAAACCAGAGCGTTTACTTCGAATTAGTCACTTGTATGACTAGAATAGACGAACGTTGAAAAGCTTTCTCAGCCCAATCGCTGATATATATCATTTCACTGCTAACTGGGTTTCAACAACTTCGCCTAATCATTTAGACAACCGCCTGCTTATGAAACACCTGAAAAGCAGCGGTTTCAGACGAAGAATTATGCTACTGAATACAGAGAAAAGTTTTCTGGCTCAAGGAACAGAGTGGTATGCTCATAAAGGAGAATACCTTTTTCGAAAATGGCAGCCTGCTGAATATGTGTTTTATCTGAAAGACGGTTCTGTTGACATTCTGGATGATGAAACTCAAACCCTACAGCACGTACAGGGTTGCCGTTGTTTTTTAGGACTACATGAGGCTCTTTTGGATGCCCATCATCAAGCGTCGGTAAAAGTGAGGGATGAGTCTATTTTGCTTGTTTTTGAGAAACAGCAAATTGATGAATTTCTACAAAAGAACGAGCTGGCACGTCGCTATTTTATGCTAAAAATATGCGACCAGATGGCCCTGCTAAAAAAGAATTTTGAATAACTTCTTTCGGGAAGGACTAGCGAATCCTTCCCGAATAAATGTACACTACCAGTCAATTTCAGATAAGCTTTTACTAGCAAGATACTCGTTTGTCTGGCTAAAGTGTTTGTTTCCAAACCAGCCCCCCTGGTTTGCCGACATGGGTGATGGATGCCTTGCTTTCAAAATCAAGTGTTTGCTTGCATCAATCACTGCCCCTTTCCGCTGAGCATATGCTCCCCATAATAGAAAAACCAAATTTTCTTTTTGCTGGGATAAGATCTGAATCACAGAATCGGTAAATACCTCCCAACCCCTGCCCTGGTGTGACCCTGCCTGCCCTGCCCGTACCGTTAATGTAGCATTTAACAATAATACGCCCTGATCAGCCCAACGCTCGAGGTTACCTGACCTAGGAAGAGGCTTTCCTAAATCATCCTTTATTTCCCGAAAAATATTTACCAAAGAGGGCGGTATCGCAATTCCATCGTTCACGGAAAAAGCCAGCCCGTTTGCCTGACCAGGCCCATGATACGGATCCTGCCCCAGGATTACTACTTTCGTATTTCCAAAAGAACAATGATTGAAAGCATTAAAAATGAGTTTTCCCGGAGGGTACACTTTCTGGGTAGCATATTCATTTCTGATGAATGCTACCAGATCCTGAAAATAGGGTTTTTCAAATTCAGGCTGTAAATAAGGTTTCCAGGACTCGGCAATCTGAACATTCATACGTAGTTCTGCGTTAGAGAAAACAAAAACCTGTCTGGTATCTGGCTTTGCGTTCGTAAACAATTATAAAAAAATCGATTCCAGATTTGCCCCGTATTGGGCTGAATCTTACTTTCGATATAAGAATTAGCATTCTGTTTGTTGGCAAACGACGAAATTGTATGGTAACGGCTATTACAGAAGGTGTCAAAGTTAGTGTGATCACGGAATTTATTGCGGATCATTCGAATGCCTCTTTACAACATTTTGTGTTTACCTACCGGGTTCGAATTGAAAACCAATCGGACTTTACCATTCATTTACGGCGACGTCATTGGTTTATTTATGATTCAAACGGGGTTACCCGCGAAGTAGAGGGCGAAGGCGTTATTGGCCAACAGCCTGTACTGGAACCCGGCCAGAGTCACGAGTATGTTTCAGGGAGTAACCTGCAAACAACAATGGGTAAAATGTCGGGTAGTTACCTGATGGAACGCCTCTATGATGGTCGTCAGTTTTATGTAGAGATTCCAGAATTTCTATTGATTGTTCCCTATAAATTAAATTAAGACAGCTCATAGGCTGCCTTTTCACCTTTAACAGACGGGCGAATCGCTTCTGAAACGCTCCTTGCGGTTTTGATTACTTCTTATTTCCGTTACTGGCTGGCTGCCAAAGACGAACACGCCATACATTCTCCTTTTGTATTTGAGTTATACACCAAGGTTATTCATCCGCGAAAAAACGTTCTTTCCCCTGTTTTCCAGGAAATAGAATCCATTCGCCGCCAAATGAAAGCCAGCCAGGAAGAAATCACAATTGTAGATTACGGAGCAGGGTCTAAAAAAAATAATTCACCACAACGGAAAATTTCAACCATTGCAAAAAATGCCCAGAAAACACCCAAGTTTTCTCAGTTAATCTTCCGATTAATCCAGCATTTTCAACCCGGAACCATCTTTGATTTAGGTACTTCCCTCGGGATCACCACCTTATATGAAGCAAAGGCGGCTCCAACAAGTACGATCCGGAGCTTCGAAGGATGCCCCGAAACCGCTCGGGTAGCTCGCCGCAATCTGGACGCTTTAGAGGCTAAACAAGTTGAAATTATAGTAGGTAATCTGGACGAAACCTTACCTAAGCAGGTAAACCATACGGCCGCAATTGACTTTGCCTTTTTTGATGCGAACCACCGTTACGAGCCTACGATCCGCTATTTTGAAACCTGCCTTGAAAAGGCCCACGAAAACAGCATATTTGTTTTCGATGATATTCACTGGTCGGATGAAATGGAAAAAGCCTGGACCGATATCCAGGCTCACCCAAGGGTAATTGTCACTATTGATTTATTTTTTGTTGGTCTGGTATTCTTCCGAAAGAAGCAACCCAGGCAACACTTTATTCTGAAATACTAGCAGCCTGCTTTTGCTTATTGAACAGGTTAAACATGACACCAGCGTTGAATGCCCAAACCTGATTAGGAGCTTTCCATTTGAAAACAACCGTTTTATCATCAGCGGCATTGGTGGTAGTTCCCAAAATGAACTGATAACTGGCTTCTGCAAAAATGTTCACGTTTTTCAGATTATACATAAACCCTGCCCGCGGAGCCACTCCAAATTTAATAGCTGACGTGTGGTAGGTTCCGCTACCTTCAATTTCAGCCGTTGTGCTACGGAAATAAACGCCACCTTCAGCTCCTACGTAGGGGTGAAAAGGCCTTTTTTTCAGTAGATATACTTCGAAAGTAGCCGTAACAGGGATATAGGTTTCTTTATTGGTAACACGAGAAGTTTTCGACTGTTTGAATGAATAACTTACTGGCATATACTTCACGTTCAGGCCATAAGCTACATTAGGTTTAAAAAAGTATTTTGCACCAATACCCCCTCCCACATTTACTGGCGGATACGCATAATTAGGTACCGTAACCGTACCATAAGCCGTTAACTTAATATTGTCAGCTTTAAATTGAGCAGATACAGTAAACGAAGCGAATAAGATAAAACTAGCCAAAAAGGCAAAAATAAGAGTTGATTTCATGGGGTATAGGCTACTGATTTAGGTAGTGAACTTGGTTTTAGTAAGGCTTTTTCCTACCTGAATGAAAGTCTTGAACTCAGTGCAGAGAAAGGGCTGCCTGAATTTTAAAACGCAAATTTAGACCTTAGATTGCAAATTACATGGAATGTCAAGTTAGAGCTATATTAAAATCTTCTCTTCTTTTGATTGTTCACTGCTTCACTCTCTCGGCTCTGGAAATATAAATAATTTATTAGTAATCAATCAATTAAACTGATTTTTTTAATAAAAAATACCTTTGCCTCACATTCGAAATAGCCTAGCCTTTTCACAAGGTTATAAAATACGCTAAGCAAAGATTAACAGCAGTAATAGTGCTATACGTCGAGTTTTTGTAGAGGAAAATCTTTTTTAGGGCTAAAACAGTAAACCCGACCTTGCGGCCGGGCTCCAGGCAATACACTTCAAATCCTTTTAGTTGTTCGTGCGAGGGAAACCAAAAGTTACCCCAACATTTACTGCCCATAGTTTGCTTGGGTTCTCCCAACTAATATTACTTACTGAGCCCGTATTAGCACTACCGTCTTTGCTACCAAAAATGAAGTTATAGCTACCTTCGGCAAACAGTCCTACACCACCTAACGCAAAAGCTACCCCTACTTTGGGAGCAGCCCCAAATTTCGTTTGCGTTTCTTTAGCAATTTGTTCACCAGCCAGGTTCACTTTAATCGTACGGATATAAGCACCCGCTTCCCCACCAATATAAGGTCTAACGGCACCCCTTGTTAAATAAATGTCTAACGTTCCCGTTAAAGGAACCAGAGAACCTTTATTATCTAGGTTGTTACCCACCGATTGATCGTAATCGTAGGAAAGGGAAATGTATTTAGCGGCTACACCTACTGCTACATTTTTGCCTAAGAAGGCTTTCAAACCAGCACCAACACCTGGCTTGGCTTCGGCTCCATCTAAATTAGGAGCAGCCATTGTTCCATGAAGGGTGAACCCAACCTGAGCAAAAGAACTAAAACTAAACGTAGCAAGTAGAGCTACCAAGGCGATACTAGAGTAAAAACGAATTGTTTTCATGGAAATAAAAAAAAGTAGTTATTCAACTGTGTTACATTAGGATTATAGAGAAAAAATGCCAGCCCCGATATTTCTCTAGTCTGTCGGGTGTATCTTTATCTACAATCTTGACAGAATTGGTAATTAGTTAGGAAGACCAAAGATTACCCCAACATTAATCCCCCATAGCTTATCCGGATTATCATAGCTGATGTTACCAAACGAGCCTACATTGGCACTACCGTTTTTGTTCGAGAAGATGAAATGATAATTCCCTTCAGCAAAGATTCCGAAATTTCCCGCCGAGAAAGTCAGCCCCAGTTTAGGAGTAGCTCCTGCCCGCGTGTTTGAGGTATTGTACAGGTTATCACCATTATAACGCAAGTCGTATCGGTGAATGTAAGCTCCCGCTTCAACGCCAACATAAGGCCGTAAAGCTCCTGAAGCGAGGTAAAAATCCAAACTACCCGTTAGCGGAATAAGTGAACCCACGGACTGAATTTTACTAGTACCGATTTCGTAGGCATCGTACGAAAGACTGATGTATTTTGCAGCCACACCCACTGCTACGTTTGGGCTTAGGAATACTTTTAAATTAGCTCCGGCTCCACCTCTGGTCTTTGCCCCATCTATAGAAGGAGATGCTATGGTTCCGTGCAGACCAAAAGCTACCTGAGCTTTTGAAACAGATGGGATTACTAGTAGTACTGCACTAACACTAGCAACTAGAATGCGTCGGAAAAATGAAGAATAATTGTTCATGTCTGACAGAATTGAATTTGTTTTAAACTATTTACTCAAATTTCATACCACCCTACTCTTTCGTAGAGTACCAAACTATATAAATCTGCCTCGAACAGCATTCTACTCCATATTTCTTTATGAAGACTTCCGGCCTTGCTTAGAGACAATGATGTGGAAATCCTACCACAATTAGTCATGTGCTTTAAATAATGTAAATAAAAAGTGACCGGTGAACTTTCGCCGGCCACTTCAACCACTTGTCAAACCAACTTAATCACTATTTTGATACTCAATCTGAAGGTTTTATCTACCAGCGGTTCAAATCACGATCATTTTTTTCCCAGGTAATAGTCTGGTCAATCCGGTTTTGTAAGTCATTAATAATGGCTCTTTCACGAGGAGAGGTATACCCATTTGCCCGGGCAGCGTAGATAACACGATCTGTATCTGATTGCAACTTGCGTAATTGGCGTACTTCGCGGCGGGTTAACTGACCATTACGTATACCTTGTTCTATTCGCATGTTCTGCATCCGTTGCCGTGCTTCAGGATTAAACCCTCGGCGATCATACTGATTATCGTATTGTTGATCGTATGCCCCCCGCCGGTCGTTACGATCATCGTAGCGACTGTAAGGTTGTTGAGCGTAAGCGGTAGTACCGGTAGCTAATGCAACAGCGAAGAAAAGAGCTTTAGTGAAGAATGAAGTTTTCATGGCTAATACGTTTTTTCACTTTTGTTCAAATTCGAGGCTATGAACAGAAAAGTTAAATCACGTTTAAAGCCTTAACTTTCTTTAACAATAACTCGCTTCAACTTTTAACTCATCCTTTGTTTTGTTTTTAATAACCAAAGACCTCTGCAACTATTTGTTACAGAGGTCTTTGGTTATAATTACGTCAATCACTTAAGGTTAACTGAAAACCGTAAGCTATTAACTTAAATTATCCTTTTGCTACTTCAACGTTAACCCGTTTGCCTTTGATAGTGTTACCGTCCAAAGCACTCAAGATAGTCTGGTGATGCTCTTTTGGAACATCCACGAATGAGTAACTATCAAATAAGTCAATCTGGCCGATTACTTTACCTGGTAAACCCGTTTCACCTGTAATAGCACCTACGATATGACTAGGCGTGATTTTGA
>JASGGE010000041.1:0-26434 GCA_047605205.1 Siphonobacter sp. | reverse complement strand
GTGGAGACGGAGGGATTCGAACCCTCGTCCAGAACAAGGACGCCACAAGTCTTCTACATGCTTAGTTGCCTTTAGATTGTCGGGAATTAGCCCGGTCGGCAACCAACCAAACCAACTCCTTATCTACTGATACAGATCAGGCCTAGTAGAATAAACCCATCCGACTTTACGTTTTCGACGCCCCGTGCTCCGACCCGGTAAAGTGGCGGTTCGGCGGGACGATGGCTAGTGGTTAATCCTCCGGATTAAGCAGCCATAGCGTAGCTATTGTTGCCAGCTATTGTTTTAGAAGAATTTTATACGGAAGGTTCTCCCATCTTCCGACATGCTTACACTCGTAACCTCAGCTCGCTGTCAATGCCAGTCGCCCCCATATTTACAGCCGACTCTTTTCAGATTCGGGCTGCAAGATAACCTTTTTCTTACAAAAATGATTCGAAAATTATATGCCTAACTCACTAAGCTCGTCGTCACGAATCAACATGAGAATGGCCGATTGTGGAATAATCAGGAGTTTTTCTCCATCTATTTCAACTTCGTAACCATTTCTGCGTAAGAAAAGAATCTGGTCATTTTCACGTACCTGAAGGGGTACATATTTCACGTCTTCTTTTTTTTCTTTCCAGGGTTCGTCTTCATCCGAGACCGCCGGAATCGGGAACCCCGGGCCCACTTTTACAGCTATACCACTTTGTATATCTTCTTTTTCAGTAACGGTAGGAGGGAGATACAAACCTGAGCGGGTTTGTTGCTGGCCGTCGGTTGCCCGTACCAGTACTTTGTCACCCAACATAACTACTTTACGTAAAGTATTGATGCCATCAATAGAACTCATTCGTATCAATCGTTTTTTCTGGATTAGTATAAAGTCATTCCAGACTTATTGTTCTGAAAAATTGTCAGGAATTTGCCCGCGTTTTCCTAACTCAATAACTTCAACTTCATAAATACGCTTTCCATCAATCTTAAAACGCAAGGCTGTCATCATTCGGTGAAAGCCTTCTTTGCCCGCTGCTCCCGGATTCATAAATAACATATTCTGATGGGCTGGATCTCGTTCAACACGTAGAATATGGGAATGCCCGCAGATTAGCACATCGGGTTGCTTTTCTTTTAGAAGTTGACGAGCATCAGGCTTGTAACGGCCAGGTACTCCGGCTATGTGTGTCATGCCTACGTGTATCTGCTCACAGGAGAAATGGTTAATAAGTGGAAAATGCTGCCGGATAGAGGCAGTGTCAATATTGCCATAGACGCCCTGGATAGGTTTTTGATACGTAAGTAGACGTTCGTATACCCGCTCACCCCAATCACCAGCATGCCAGATTTCATTGGCCCATTGGCAATGAGGGTCGAGTTTTTCTTCAAACCATCCGTGGGTATCAGAAAAGAGCAGAATTTTCTTCATGAAATGCGTAATAAACGGCTTAATGATAAAATAAAGCAGCTATGATGAACATTATTTAATATAAAAGGTTCATAATTATCCAACCGAAGCTAAGAACGTGTAGCCTATGATCATTACACCTTTTGAAACCGAACTATACAAAAAACTCAGTCTTTTTTTTGCTGAGAAAGGCTTCTCGTTGCTGCCGGATCGGAAACAGTTCCGAAAAGAAACGGACATGGGATTTCAAAATGTCGTTTTTTCAGTAACCTATCAGAGGAATGAAGTATGGCTGGATGTGAGCATTGGCTTGCGTCATGACCTTATTGAGGAATTAGCTCAGCAGTTTCTGGATAATGCTCTGGAATATCAGGCTGATGCGAATACGTTAGTTATTTCAGTTGGGAAATTTAATGACGATAAACATTTTCGGTATCGAGTCTTTAGTAATGAAGATCTGGACGATGTTTGTGCTCAAATTAAAGAATTTATGCTCAATCAGGGCTTTGCTTTTATGGAGCGTCACGAAAGTCTGGTGGCCCTGAATCATGTATTAAATGACGAGCCCACCAAGGTTTGTAAGTTCCTTTATAACCAGGTGCACCGATGTTACAAAGGGATTATTGCGGCCCGCTATACCAATAACGAACGCTTTTTACGACTCATTGATTTGTATCGCGTGCAGGTAGCTCGACAAGGGGCTTCGCTTGATGAACAGCAGTCTTTCGAACGATTATTAAGTTTTCTCCTGCATTATTCGGTGAACTAGCTGAGATTTCCTGTCATGACCTTCTATTTTAGGGCATTAATATAATTTTCATTATGCAAAAAACTGCTTTAATTACCGGTGCTACTTCGGGAATTGGCAAGGCCACGGCTCAAGCCTTTGCCGAACTGGGCTACCGATTAATTCTGCACGGTCGTCGCCAGGATCGTCTGGATGAGCTCAAGGAGAGTCTGAAAACGCCAGTATTTACACTTAATTTTGATGTACGGTATCGGGAAGATGTAGAAGAAGCTTTTTCAAAGCTGCCAGCAGAGTGGAACACAATTGATATTCTCCTGAATAATGCTGGTAATGCCCATGGCTTAGGGCCGATTCAGGATAATAGCGAGGATGATTGGGAGGCGATGATTGATGGAAACGTAAAAGGCTTACTGTACGTATCAAAGGCAGTTATGCCTGGTATGATTGAGCGGAAAAGGGGCCATATTATCAATATTAGTTCGGTGGCTGGCAAACAAACCTATCCAAATGGAGCGGTATATTGTGCCTCGAAATCGGCGGTGGAAAGCATAAGCGAAGGAATGCGGCTGGATCTTAACCCGTACGGAATCAAGGTTACTAATATTGCTCCTGGGGCGGTTGAAACAGAGTTTTCAATCGTTCGTTTTAAAGGAGACGAAAAGCGGGCCGATGCGGTTTATCAGGGTTTTACGCCGTTATCCGCCGAAGATATAGCCGAAACGATTGTCTTTGTGGTAACGCGTCCGGCTCATGTAGTCATTGCTGATTTATTGGTGTTTCCAACGGCTCAGGCCTCCACAATGGTGATGAAGCGGAATTGATTGATTTTAACTTATCTCCTGACATAAGTAACAAGGGTTGCCTTATCGGGGTAGCCCTTTGTTACTTTATAACCTTTCGATGCGGTGAATTCTGCGTTTTTTAACGGTTTTCTTCTTAAAGTCCTGAGACATAACACTGATGTTTCCGTCGACTTCCAGAATGGCCAGGTCTACATCTTTTATATTTTCGACACCGTGCTCCCGAATGGCGGCTTCCAGTTCATCCATACTTAACTGTGACCGCTGGATGTTTTTATCATTGATATGGCCGTGGTATATTAACATCAGCGGTTCTCCCTGAATAAATCGATTAATTCCACTGTATTTACGTAAAAAAAACTTAAGTATATAATTCGTAATAAATAGAGCCAGGGCGGCGGCTAGCCCTCCTTGAAGAGAGGTGTCCGGCCCAATCATAGCATTTTGTACTGCATTGGAAATGAGTAAGATAAATACTAAATCTACAACCGAAAGTTGAGCGAGTTCTTTCTTGCCAAAGAATCGGATTGCCATAACTATAAATAGGTATACCGCAACCGAACGGACTACAACAGGGAGTAATTCTATTAATTGATCCATAAAAAAACGTGAATATTTTACATTCACGTTTGATAAAATACTGAAAAGAAGTTTAGTATGGAAATATTAAAGTTAAAACAATTAACCAAATGATAAACCTGATTCAGTTAAGGTCTTTAGCTTTTAATTCTTTGGTCCATTTTAACTCGCCACGGATATTAAACGCTTTTATGGTTAAGATACGATCATTTTTAGGGCCTGAAACCGAAAAAATAGAAAAATTACGTTCCATTAAAACGGTCTCTGGTAATAAGGTATTTACGTTACTTTCTTCTTTCGTCAGGTTGGCTGGGCTTGAGGTAAAGGGTGAAATGGTGAAATCATAAAAGGGATAGGTATTGAAACGCTCAAGCCGGTGTACGGAAGTAGAATGCCGGTCACCGGAAAGAAAGACAACGCCTCGTATTTTCTGTTCAGTAATACGGGCTAGGAGCTGGGCTCGTTCTTCACCATATACGGCATAATTTTCCCATATCGCCGCTGGATTAATCACTTGTCCGCCACAAACAATGAATTTAAAGGTAGCCTGACTGAATTTTAAAGCATCAATTAACCAATCCATCTGTTTGCTGCCGAGGTAATCTTTATGGGGAGCGTCTAAGGTGTTTGGAGCTCGCCACCAACGATCATCCAGTAAGAAAAACTGACAGTCGCCCCAGTGAAAAGTTCCGGTAATTCCTTCTTTATCAAAGGCATAATTAGGGTTTCCCCAAAACAACTTAAAGACATCCAAAGCGTCACGTTTCATCCAGTAGCTCCGATCTGAATCATTAGGGCCGTAATCATGGTCATCCCAAATCGCATAATTGTGCGTGTGGGAAAGAAGTGATTGCAATTGCGGATAAGAACGTCCGTTGGTATAGCGATGTAACATCCCTGTATGCGTATTCCAGTCTACTTCGCGGTAATAGACATTGTCGCCACCCCACACCATAAAGTCGGGCTTTAGGCTATCAATTCGGTTGAAAATTTCATACTGCCCACCATAAGGCGTTCCAGGACGATCATATTCTGGTTCTCCGAGATACGAACAACTGCCGAATGCAAAGCTGAATGCGGGAGGGTCAGTACGGAATTGCCAGAGTGTTTGACTTTGAAAATAAAGCGGATATGGACGATTAACTTTTTTGCCATCAACCCAGATTTCGTAATCATAAGTTTTCCCAGGTGTAACCTGGTCTGCATATAGTTTGGCAACATAAGCAGTTGATTTTTCAGTAGTTACTTCATCGGTTGAATATTTATTCGGTGTGTTTCCCCGCTCCCAATAAACAATTTTAACTTTTGCTGGTTTTTGGGTCTGAGCCCAAAGCATTACTTCAAGATAATCAGAATAACCTAACATTGGGCCACTTTGTAGCTGAGCATAGGTCATTGAGCTCGAAAGCAAAAGTAGAATCAGATAGCGTACAGTTTTCCACATATATTATGATTGTTTTAAGAATAGCTCGTTAGCTTGCAGGAAACAAAATTAGATGCTATATAACTATTGTTCGTGTGTAAATAGGAATTTGTATGAATCGTTACAGGTCAATAAAGAGGTAAAAGGTGTATATCCCTATATTGTCTCAAGTTTTTCTTGAGCAGAAAAAGGTAGGGAAGGCATAGCCTTCCCTAATGATAGAGTGTAATATAAGCTGCTAGAATAGAGATAAATATCTGATAATTAGTCGATTAATAATGATAAGATTATGGTTGCTTTGCCCAGCTTACTTTAAATTTCCCATTGGTTAACGTGATTTCATCTGTTTCGTTTGTTTTCTTGCAATTATCATGATCATGAGGGTCAGCTTTTACCAGCATTCCTCCGCCAGCTCCGGTAATGGCCTTATCCTGCATGTTTCCGAAAAGCCCACTTCCATTTAAGGTAGCCATCACCCGTTTTTTATAGAAGACACCTTTTAACTTGGCTTCAAATGTGCCTTCTATGCCTGAATCTGTTACTTTGGTAATAGTTAGGGTACCATTCTCGGTTGATTCGCCATCGTGAAAAGCTCCACCCATTCCTTTTGTTTCTTCAGAGTAATCAATCAACGGAAAAACACCAATGCCGTGTTGTTTGTCAACAGCCTCATCCAGCCCTTTTTCGGTATAGACAGGATAGGTGCCAGGTTTTAAATCAGTAACGGTATAATAAATCCGAATCCAGGTTTGAATATCTGGTTTGGTAGACATCCCCGCAATGGCAACGTAGCGAGCCACACCAGCCGGAAAACGTAAGCGAGTGGCTTTGCCGGCCCACTCTTTACCATTAACATTCACGGAAAAGGTATTATCGGGAGCTGTTTGAGCCAGACAGACACTTGAGTAGAGAAATAAGGCAGCGACTGAAGTTTTCATAATTTTTTTAAGATTGAAATTTGAACACCGTTGTAACAATACAAAATTGACAGATTACGGGTAAGCGGAAAAATGGAAAGGGATTGTACTTATTGAATGGCCAGAAACACTTATTGAATGGCTCAATATGGAGAAGTCACGGACTTTAGCCAACTTGCGGTTTTAATCGCTTTCCTATGCAACTTCGCGACGGTTCTTATTACATCCAAAACCAGAAAGTAACCGATTTAGCCGAACAATTCGGCACTCCATTGTATGTATACGATGGGGGGAAAATCATCGAGCAGATTCAACGATTACAAGAGTCATTTGCAGGTATTGATCTGAAAATCAAATATGCCTGTAAAGCACTTACTACTATTTCCATTCTAAAGCTGATGCGAAAAAATGGGGTCGAACTTGATGTCGTATCGCCTCAGGAATTACAGATTGGTTTACGGGCAGGGTTTACAGGAAGCCAAATGACCTTTACACCAAGTGGTGTAAGTTTTGATGAAATTGAATTTGCAGTAGAGCAAGGGGCATTTGTGAACCTGGACAATTTGGACGTACTCGAAAAATTTGGACAAAAATATGGATCGTCCAAACCCTGTATGATTCGCATCAAGCCTAACGTTGCAGCAGGTGGAAATGCGAAAATCATGACGGCCCATGAAGGGTCTAAATTTGGGATTGATATTCGCCAGAAAGCTGAAATTCTGGCTCTGGTTCAACAATACGATATTAAGGTAGTTGGGTTGCACCAGCACACGGGCTCTGATATTAAGGAAGCATCTGCATTTCTGGAGGCCGCTAGCCGGATATTTGAATTTGCCTATGATTTCCCAGACCTGAAGTATATTGATTTGGGAGGTGGGTTTAAGGTAGCTTATAAAGATGGCGACTATACTACTGATATGGAACATTTTGGGAAAGAACTAACGGGATATTTCCAGAAATTCTGTAAACAGTATGGCCGGACTTTACAGCTTTGGTTTGAGCCCGGCAAATATCTGGTGAGTGAATGTGGTTATCTGCTGGTAAAGACTAATGTTGTAAAGGAAGCCCCGGGTCGTACGTTTGTTGGTGTTAACTCAGGTTTAAATCACCTGATACGCCCCATGATGTACGATGCCTATCATCATATTATAAATGCCTCTAATCCTCAGGCTGTTAAAAAAGTTATTTATGATGTAGTGGGGTATATCTGTGAAACTGACAATTTTGCTTTGGGTCGGGAGCTGGATCAGGTACGTGCTGGCGATATCCTGGTGTTACTCAATGCGGGGGCCTATGGATTTTCCATGAGTAGTCACTATAACAGTCGCTTACGTCCCGCAGAAGTATTAATTCTGGAAGGGAAAGCCCACGTAATCCGTCAACGGGAAACCTTGGAAGATGTTCTGCAAAATCAGGTAGAAATCGAACTATAATGGAAGCATTTAAGGCTCGCGTATTGCTCGTTCCAGGACTAGGTAATTCTGGAGAAGGACATTGGCAAACACGCTGGGAAGAGCAGTTTGGCTTTGAACGGATTGAGCAGAAGAACTGGGAAACACCTCGATGCAGTGACTGGATTCAGATACTGGATAAAATTGTCAGGGCCGAACGACCTGAGCAGGTAATTCTGGTTGGGCATAGTCTGGCTTGTTCAACCATTGGTTACTGGGCTCAGCAGTGTGGCCGGGTTATTAAAGGGGCTTTATTGGTTGCTCCCAGTGATACCGAAGCTCCTTCGTATCCAGAAGGCACTACGGGTTTTGCTCCTATGCCTTTAACTCGATTACCTTTTCCGTCAATTGCTGTAGCTAGCACAAATGACTATTACGTAACGAATGAACGGGCTAAATACTTTGCTGCTCAGTGGGGTAGTGAGCTTATTGAAATTGGAGACGCTGGGCATATCAATGTTTCCGCTGGCTATGGAGAATGGTCCTTTGGCCTTGAACTTTTAAAACGTCTCGATTTCTAAAACGTCGTGTTCCACTATTTGTTTGGCGTTTTACTGATTCCTGTGGAAAACTCAATACTCAAACACCAGGTTAGTACCGGTTTATAATGAATTGAAATTTACTCCCGCTTGGCAAAATAGAAAAGCTGTGTTGGCAGGTGCGGCAATTTTTCGCTGAGTGTAAAATAACCTTTTCCATTTTTTTCGAAGCATACAGCTTCTCCCTGAGGTTCGAATACGTAAGGTAACATCAGCTTATAACTCGAGTAGATAACGTCCTGAATAGGCTCATTTACATTATCGCGTTGCCAGAGATAAAGCGTTGTATAGTTACGAAGAATGATTTGCTTCCCATCTGGCGAAAAGTCACCACTAGTCACCTGATACATGGGTAAATCACATACGTACATAGCCGGAATGGGTTTATCGAAAGACTGTGGATAGGCAAGTTTATACAGTTTAGAAAAACCCGGACTTTTGGTAATGACGTAAATATCCTGCGTGATAGGGTCAGTTAAAATGGCTTCAGTATCACGACTTCCTTCGGGATAATAGAAGGTAATCCTTTGGAAATCTTCTACTTCATCATTGACCGATTGTGGCTCTAAAAAGCGGTATATATAATATTCGGCGAATTGACGAAGATTATCACCCGTATCGGCAATGAGCATGTAGTTAGTACTATCTTTCTTATCAAAAATGGTATCGACGTCTTCCCAGTCACGATTGGGAAAAGGGAGTTTAATTCGCCCTTTTAATTCTCCTTTATAGGAAAGCAGCGTAAGCTGATTAGGGTTGTTTCCGTCTTCCTGAACCCATAAACTTCCGGGCATACTACGACTATCCGCAATTCCAGAGGCCTCATCTACAACACCGGCAGAAATGATATGAGATTGTTCATACTCAAATACAAACGGTGGTGTCTCTGGTTGCGAACGAGTTAGGCAAGTGATCATTACGCCAGATAGAATCAGTTGTAATGTGCCTATTTTTCGTTTCGATATTTTAATCATCTACGTAATTTAACGGCAGATCACCCAAGAACCAACTGAATTTGGGTAATATCGTCTTAATAACCAATAAAAAAGTGGAATAGTTTTATTATGGTTATACGATTATTTACAGACAGCGGGTTTCGGATAATGTCGTTTTACGTAAAAACATGTGCCAGAATTAGCTTAATCGCCACACTTCCTGACTACCTGCCATAGAGAGAATTTCCAAACGAGGTGGTGAAGGAAGCAATACCAGCTTGGCATCTAAATTGGGGAAATCTTTTAGCGTTATCCAAACTCCATCGCCGGGGCCAATTTCATATTCATCCTCGCCGGTTTCTTCGTTTGCAACTTTTTCATATTGGCTGCGAGGTAAATAAGCCGTAGGCAGAAGTACATCGGTTTCGGGGCAAAACTCAGTGTGTACTCGCTGGAGAATTTCTTCAAAGGTGTCTCCGTATTCATCTACAAATTTATCTTCCAGATTTTCGAGTATTTCTTCCGCCTCGTCATAATCCGGGTGGTCATAACCCATTTTTTTTAAGGCGAGGCGTTTTGAAATTAAGTCCAGCAAAATGCTGTTTAATGCTTTAGGATTCATATGGTATTGGTGAGCGTTACCTGCAAAAATAGGAAAGAATTTATATTGGTTTCAGATTCTCAGACGAAGGTATCTGGAAAAAAATCCCAGGGTTCGTTGAAGTCCAAACGTATAAACCCGGCAGATACTTTCAAAGGTGACGGAATATTATTGTTATAAAGTTGTCCAGTTCCTAAGCCCTGTGGGAGTGCATTCTGAAACTCACCAGCAAACTGGGCAATGGCATTCAACGCAATATTTGATTCCAGAGCAGAAGTTAACCACCAGTTGATTTTTAAACGATTGGCAATTTCAATCCATTCCTTACAGCTTTGAAAGCCGCCTAACAGGGTTGGTTTCAGAATGATGTATCTGGGCTGAATACGTTTTAATAAGCGAAGTTTGTCTACATAATCACTTACGCCAGTCAATTCTTCATCCAAAGCGATGGAAATGGGCGAGTGCTGACATAATTCGGCCATTGCTTCTGGCTGTCCTGCTTTGATGGGTTGCTCAATAGAATGAATTTGGAATTCCGCTAATCTGTTTAGTTTTTCAAGGGCTTCATTTGGTAACCATGCACCATTTGCATCGACCCGAAGTGTAATCTGGCCGGCGTTATAGCGGTTGCGTATAAATTCCAGACAGGCAAGTTCCTGATTGAAATCAATGGCACCAACTTTCATTTTAATCGTGGTGTAACCTGCTTCAAGTTTTTCCTGAATTTGCTGAAGCATGGTTTCATGTGGCCCCATCCAGATCAGCCCATTGATGGGAATGGAACGGTTACTTTCAGAAAAAGAATTTTTATAGATAATACGTTTTCCACCGTTCAGGTAATCTTTAAGAGCTGTCTCAAATCCGAAACGGATAGCCGGGAAGCGGCGATCAATGATCTGATCCAGAATTAAATCCAGATTCCAGGCAAATACTTCCAGATCGTATTTGTTAAATGCCTGACAATGCCGGCGAAGTTGTTGTTCAAAGTCTGTATAATCAGGACTAAGGCCATATAGTGGGCTTGCTTCGCCGATACCAAATAGTTCCGGATTTTTTTCATCTACTACTTTAAGGTAGTAGGCAGTATGCTGGGTAAGATTGCCACGGGACGTTCCGGCAGTAAAGCGGAAGTCGAGGACATGCTTATGTACCAGCACTTTTAGTGACATTTGAAAGGTATTGTCATGTTTAAGGGCCGCAAAACTAAACAATTCGAATGGTTTTGCCGTTCTTTGCCCTGATAAAAAATAGATTGAAACTAGTTAATTCTGTTCGAATATCTTTAGGCACTTTTGGGTATTTTTGGAAGGATACTCAGTTAGTGACCTATTTATAAGTTCAGAAAAGAAATCAGCCTTTTCTTTAAATGAGCATTCATGTTGCGTAAACTGCTGCTACCATTCACCTGGCTATACGGTACAATCACAGATATTCGTAATCAACTCTATGACCAGCATTTTTTTACCTCAACTACTACTGAATTACTAACCATAAGTGTTGGTAATCTGACGGTGGGAGGTACCGGCAAAACACCGCAGATTGAGTATCTTATCCGGTTACTACAGCAACGCTATCAATTGGCAACTCTGAGCCGTGGGTATGGCCGTCGTACACGGGGATTTCGTATCGTAGGAAAACAGGATACACCGGAAACCGTAGGTGATGAGCCGCTACAAGTATATCAAAAATTTCACAATATTATTCAGGTAACCGTTGGGGAGAAGCGAGTCGAGGCTCTCCGGAAAATACAGCAACAATTACCGCAAGTGAACCTGGTTTTACTGGATGATGCCTATCAGTACCGGGCTTTGATGCCTCATCTTTCACTTTTGTTGACAGATTATAACCGGTTGTTCTATAAAGATTTTTCATTTCCGGCAGGAAACCTTCGGGAGCGTCGTAAGGGAGCCCGCCGAGCAGACGCATTGATTGTTACGAAGTGCCCGGATGGGCTTTCGGCCGACGAAAAAATCACCATTTATCAGAAAATTAATTTGTATAAGGCAGCAAATGTTCCCATTTTTTTTTCCGGTATAAGATACAGTAACCCTATTCAAGCGGATACGCACGAGCCTGTTCGTGATACATCTCAACCTTTTGTGTTAGTATCCGGATTAGCCAGGCCTGAACTTTTTGAGCATTATGCCCGTAAAAATTATACGATTGTCAAACACCTGGCCTTTGCTGATCACCATGCTTATTCAGCTATTGACTGGAATACTATCGTTGCAGCTGGAGGAAAGGCCATTCTGACAACCGAAAAAGATGCGGTAAAGTTGAATGCCCTGAACAAAGGCGAGCTTCCCCTGTATGTGTTACCCATAGAAACCTATTTTCTGGAGGGAGCTGCCTTTAACGAGTGGCTCTTAAACCGTCTTCAGAACCAGGATCGAACGATTTAAAATATGCCATTATGGAAATTGAGGTATTGAATAAAGTGATTCGTGGGCGTCGGAGTATTTTTCCGCCAAGTTATACGAATGAAGATATCCCTCGCCCGGTTATTGAAACCATTCTTGAAAATGCTAACTACGCACCAACGCACCGCCTGACGGAACCCTGGCGATTTACAATTTTCAAAGGGGAAGGGGTCAAAAAACTGGCCGATTTTCTGGCAGAAACGTATAGAAAGCAAACTTCGCCAGATCATTTTTCGCCGGCAAAGTACGAAGCAACTCGTGAAAAAGTATTGAAATCTTCCTGTGTGATTGCCATTAACATGCAATTGCATCCTGACAAATTACCCGAGTGGGAAGAGCTGGCAGCAGTTTCGTGTGCTGTGCAGAATATGTGGTTAACGGCAACGGCCTTAGGAGTAGGAGCGTACTGGAGTACTCCGGCTAGCATTAGTCAATTGAATGATTTTCTGAATCTGGGGCCGAATGAAAAATGCGTTGGCCTTTTCTATATGGGGTATCATGAACTGACGCCAAAACCTGCGGTACGTAAGCCAATTACTGAAAAGTTAACCTGGGTTGAGAAATAGATTAACATGAAATATCAGAAAGCATTGATTTTAGTGGTATGCCGAAATCATGAAAATGGCTTCGCCGGCTTTACTGGCTATCATGACTGTAAGAACTGAAGCAACTCGGCAATTGAGTTTAAGGTTGTAGCGGAGTTAATGACCCAATGAGTTGAGGTGACCTCTATAGTTCTGGTGGCGGTATTATCAATTTGATACCCTGCCCGTTTTAAAGCTCGATGTGTCCAGAAAAACCGATAACCAGTACCTGCCAGAGCCACCGATTGACCGGCAGACTTCTGAGGCAGGCTAAAGCTACCCGTATGACGGTCAAAGCCTGGAAACGCGTTTTCGAATCGCCCATCCAAAACCAGATCTTCAGGTGTTCCTGTCTGTACTATTCCAGTTTTAGGAAGTATCCATAATTGATCGGCTGCCTGTAAGGCAAGATCCAGTTCGTGGGTGGAAAGCAGGACTGCCTTTTGGGTTTGTTGAACTAATTGACGCAAAAGCCGCATTAATTCAATTCTACTGGGTAAATCCAGGTGAGCAGTAGGTTCATCCAGTAGAATCAGATCAGTATCTTGGGCAAGTGCACGAGCCAGCATTACTTTCTGGCGTTCGCCATCACTCAGCTGCTGAATGAATTTTTGCTTATAAGGCAATACGCCCGTTACACGCATCGCCCATTCAATTTGTTCTTTGTCCTTTGCCTGGAGAGTTCCCAGCCAGTTCGTATAAGGTGTTCTGCCTAATGCTACTAACTCAGAAACAGTAAGGTGCGTCACCTGAACGCGATCCGTTAGAACCAGACTCATTTGCTGAGCTAGTTCCGTAGGGGCATAAGATATTAAAGCCTGCTTATTAATCTGAATTTCACCGGCTAATGACGGAAGTAACCCGGCAATAGTTCGCATCAGAGTAGATTTTCCGGCTCCGTTAGGCCCGAGTAAACATACGAGCTGACCTGCCTGCAATCGTACATCAAAGGGGCCCGCCAGAACCGTCTTTCCATAGCCAATTTGGAGTTGTTGTGTCTCAAGAATACTCATGTTAAAAAACGGTTTGTTCGACTGACAATCATCCAAATAACTACCGGAGCCCCGAATAGAGAAGTAACTACATTGATAGGCAAGACGGATTGAGTATCCGGCAATTGAGCAATACTATCGCAAACCAGCATGAGAATAGTGCCGATTAAGCCACTCGCTGGAATTAGCAAACGGTGATTAGCTGTGTTTAATAAGGAACGGGTCAGATGCGGCACGGCAATTCCTATAAAGCCGATAGGGCCGCAAAAGGCAGTGATACTTCCGGTTAACAGGCTGGTACTGAGTAAAATTAACGTACGGGTTCTGCCGACCGTCAGCCCCATACTACGAGCATATTGATTGCCTAATAATAAAGTATTCAACGCTTTTGATGACGCATAGGCAATAAGTAATCCTCCTAAAACTACTCCTGTAAGAACCCACAACTGCTCATCTACGACACCGCCTAGTGAGCCAAATGTCCACAGTAAATATTCCTGTAACTGCTCCGGTTGACTGAAATATTGCCAGATACTAATAATGGATAGAGTAATGGTGCCTACCATTACTCCAACGATAAGCAAGACAACATTATCCCGAATTCGTCCTGCAATGAGTAAAACGAGTAGTAACACCAGAGCCGCACCGATTGAAGCTGCCGCAATTAATAGCCAGCTCCCCGAAAGCCCTAGTTGCCGAATAGCGTATAAACTCGTGGCACTTCCGCTTCCTAGCATAATAACGGCTACACCCAGGCCTGCCCCGGCGGTGATTCCTAGTTCTGAAGGGCCTGCCAGCGGATTTCTAAACAGTGTTTGTATTTGAAGACCACTTATGGAAAGTGCCCAGCCAACCAATACGGCGGTAATTGCTTTAGGTATCCGAATTTTTTCGACGATGAATAGCCATGCTGTATCCGCCGATTCCCCATGGAGCAAAATTCGTACGACTTCTTTGAATGGGATGGCAACCGAGCCCAGAGTCAGATTCAGTAAAAAACAAAACACGGCCAATCCGGTCAGGATGCTTAGGCAAAGCTTTATTCGGGCCGTCATTTCAGTTGTTTATAGTAATAGAGCTGATGGTGTGGCAGCAGGTCCGGGTGAACAATTCTGATTAAATCGGCGAGTACCAGATGCGGATTCACCGTGCCTGATTCCCAGAAATCATTAGATTCCCGTGAATTTATTCGGTTGCTATAACTATAAAGTCTCCCTGTTTTAAAAGCCTTAAAATCAGCATATCGTTTATCTTTTGCCAGAATATCTTTCTTGGTATCACTGCCACTAATTCCTACGTTCAGCCAATAATCGGCTTTCAGGCCAATGGGATAAACGGCTTCAAAGTTAAGGGGTAAACTACTCGAGGCACGGGTGGCATTCCAATGATAGCTAATTCCCGCATCACGGAAAAACTGGGCCATAAAGCTATTGCCATTCGGCACATACCAGGAATCTTTATAACTGGTTCCTGTGATGATACTGGGTTTGGTTTTCGTGTGTTGAGTAAGTGTTTTCAGACGATTGTATTCTTTTTCAATGGCTGCAAATTTTTCGTTCACCAAATGCTCTTTATTCACTAAAATAGCCATTAGCTTAACCCATTCTGCCCGACCCAGTGGCGTAGTTTCCACCCATTCTGAATTGGCCAGCACGGGTATACCTGCCGCGTTTAGTGTTTTATACCGATCCAGTTGGCTATTAGGCTGGCCAACAGCCATCACTAGATCGGGTTTCATCGTAATAATTAACTCGTCATTGATGGTTTGGTCTTTACCAATTTCTACGATCTTTTTCTGATTGATTAGCTGTATAACTTTAGGGGAATACACGTATTGAATATTGCCTAGCCCTACCAGTATGGATTCTGACTGAAGGAATTCAACCAAACCAATATGCATGGATGACATGACCACCAAACTTCGCAACGGAATTTCGATGATCTGATTAGGTGAAAATCCTTTTGGATGCGGTGCTCCTCTACTAACTAGTGCATATCGAACCACATCCTTTCCTTTTTCAAGAGGACTTACAAGCTCAACTTCCTTGTGGGTAGGATAATACTTAATTCGGAAACCCCTGGCATGTTTGATCTGAACTCTCTCCAAAGGAGGCTTCCCGAAAGTAAGGGCCGGTTGCTCCAGAAACAAGAGCATTAAAAGCGTAAACCAAACATATCGTTTGGAATGAATAAGGGTATGGATCATAGGGCATACGAGCTTTTCTTCCGAAAGCTGTAAGAGTGAACAATCAGGCAGGTCTTCTGACTTCTCCAACTCTTAAAGACCTTCCCGCAGGGCAGTGGCTTTTTTATTAAGAGCTTTGGATGGAGTGACAGCAGCGGAGACTGTTCCGGATTTTCACCGGATTCCCTTTTCAAACCATTGGTTACCTGATTGCTGCAAAATTACAATTATTCTACTCTTGATGAAGGTAGGAACAACTACTTTGGCCGAGTTGTGAAGGAAACATAACTGGAGCAGATGAAGCTACAAAATGCCTGAAGTTTCCACGATAAAAGAAGTTAGCCTGAATATTAATTTCTTTTATCGTGGAAAATCTACTTTTTAGCAATAATCAGGGCAAATGTTCGGTGTACCGGGGTACTTGTGTTGCTGGTGATTTCTTCTGTTTCCTGGTGAACCTCCTGAATGGAAAAAGCTGCGTTTTTTAATAAGTCAATTGAAGCATCATTGCTGTAAAGAACAAAACCATATTGCGTAAATGGCAAATGCTCCATGAATTCTTTCAGGACAAAGGTCAGATGGAAGGTGCCGCCTGGTTTCAGGCAACGATAAATTTCTTCACAATATGCCGCCGGATTTTCCCAGAAATAAATGGTGTTAATGGTGAAAATCTTATCGAAGGAATGATCTGGGAAAGGAATGGTTTGGCCGTCGGTAATATCAAAAGTAATCCGGTCTGGAGCATTAAACCTACGGGCTTCCTGAACCATTGTTTCTGAGATATCTATTCCGGTATATTCCAGATTAGGGACAATCGTAAACAATTTCGGTACGTGATGACCATTTCCTGGCCCAATTTCCAGAACATGATCGCCATCAGCCAGGCTCAGTGACTGAATGGTGATTTCAATCATGTGAGCGTTATTGATATGCATATTCTCGCCGGTGTGTATACCAGCTTCGCCGTCTGGACATCTGAGCTGCTGAGCCAGCTCTCTCATATGTTCGTCTTTCGGTTCGTGATTCATGGCTAACGATAAAGGATTAAGAGTACTCAACTATTCTGGAAGCTTAATAGCATTATTTTCAGGTCAGTAAACAAGATGTGTTAATGGTTTTAGGAATAAAAGAATCAGTCTGCCAAATGCGATACAGAGCGTTGCCTGGCCGGATTTTTCATTCTCTAGAAGCCACTCTTTTAAAACTGTTTAGCATATATTTTTTAGACAGTCTCTAAGTTAGTTTACCTTCCAGTGCAGGACGATCATCGGCTTTGCCGGCAAGGACGTCGATACTCCGCTGAAATCTTACCTGAACAGTCGATGAATCAAAATGCAGGGAAATGATTTCATAATGAGCAGTTTCTATAAATCGTATAATCATGAAGAAAGTCTGATCGTCTTTCCAGGCTCCGCTAGCTGCAATTTTGGTATCCGTTTCACCCGGAACCGGAGTAGGGATTAATTTCAAAGGATTTACCGACAAATTAGTAGTGCTATGCAACCATTGGCCGAGGCCACATCGCAATATATGCGGGCCTTTCGTATCTGAAACAACCAGCGTGCTGGCTGCTTTTGAAAATGCTATTTTTAAAGAGGTAACACCCAGATCATTCGACTGCAATTGAATTGTTTTGCCGTTTAACTGGGGCATCCGTGATGAACTCAGACTGCCCGTGGCCCGTGGCAATGTTAGTGAAATTAATTTTTTTCGGAGCTGTGTTTGGGTGGTCAGATTACTAGCAGAACCAATGGCAGGTAAAATATGATTCCAGGCAGCATCCATAATGCCCTGCATATTGGCCGTTTCGCTGGTCATCGCCAGTACCAGATCCTGATCCGGAATAACAATGCAGTACTGGCCAAAGGCTCCATCCCCACGATAACCCTCATGGCGGCACCGCCAGAATTGGTATCCATACCCTTGTAGCCAATCATTGGTTTCTTTCGGGCCAGTTCCCCCTGCCGATTGAATCTCAAACGTAGTGGCGTCGTTTACCCAATTTTCCGAAACAATTCGTTTTCCTTTCCATATGCCCTTTTGAAGGTACATCTGGCCGAACCTGGCAATATCTTCTGTTTTGACACGCAAACCCCAACCACCCGTGTTTATCCCTTTTGGGTCAACTTCCCAGTCGGCTCCTTCAATAGATAAGGGTCTGAATAAGCGAGGGGTAAGGTATTCAAGTAAGGTTTGACCCGTAAGCTTCTGGATCAGAGCCGAAAGCATATAGGTAGCCCCGGAATTGTAGAGAAAATGAGTCCCAGGCTGGTATTCAACAGGTTGTTCAAAGAAGGCTTTTACCCAGTTTTGAGTTGCGGCAATGGCCGGAGTAGTGTCTGTAGCGTGGCCGGTGGACATAGTAAGCAGGTCTTTCACACGCATGGTTGCAAGGTTAGGGCTTACCTTAGGCGGAGCGTCTTCTGGAAAAAACGAAATGATTTTGTCGTCCACGTGTAAGCGTTTTTCATCAACTGCAATGCCAATGGCTGTGGATGTAAAACTCTTACTGAGGGAATAAAGAGTATGTTTTAAGGTAGGAGCATAGGGTGCCCACCAACCTTCGGCTATGACCTGCCCATGGCGAAGCACCATAAGGCTGTGTACATTCAGCTTCTCAGATTCAATTGTTTTAATGAAATTCAGAATGCCATCTGAGGCAATTCCCTGGGCTTCGGGAGTACTACGTGGTAAGCCCAAAGGAGAAGGTTTCCAGGCAGGTAGAGATGAAATTATCCCTAACTGTAAGGTGCTAATACCAAGTTGTTGTAAAAAAACTCTTCGATTGACCGACATTGGTTTAAGAGGAATTAGTGTCGACCAAAGGTAGAAGAAAGATGAATGAATCAAATCAATTCACGAAAGAAGATCACGAGCAATCTTCTTTTGCCTGAAAAATACCACTAGGTTTGTAAAACCTGTTTTCGAATAGCGTCAATATCAAGGCTCTGAATAAATGCCGGGACACTTTTCTTAAATTTCCGATGGAAACCAAACCCCCCGTGTTCCATTTCATCAATAGCAGCTTCTTTACTCCAATTCTCAAAGACAATCCGGTACATGGCGGCAATTACACCTGTCCGGTCGGAGCCATGCCAGCAGTGAAATAAAATAGGCCCCTGACTATTTTTGATTAACCGCAAAATATCAATAATACTTTTTTCGTCTAAATGGCCGGCGTTCATAGGTACCTGATGCAAGGTTAAATGCGTTCCCTCAGCACGCTGAATATCGCGGTTTTTACCCCGCCGCATACTGATTACTTCTTTAATACCAAATTGCTCAAGAGCCTTGAATTCCTTTCTGGTAGGTTGTTCAGAGCGATATACCTGATTGTTCAGCAAATAAAAATTATGCAAATGACCAGCCTTTTGGCGGATGGCAGGCGGGGCAGGTAACGCAAAACTTGGCGTAACGATAAGGTAGATGACTGGAAAAAACAGAAACTTTATGTTCATGGCTTAAATGGGTATTAACCAACTAGATGAAAAACAAAGGCTTTATTGGGAATGTTCCGGTCGGGGCAAGTATTAACGTATGAAGTGACAAATAGCAGTAAGCGGTTCTTTGGTGATTTCATTTGTAGTGATGATAAGGTGATATCACTTGAAAATATTCTGAAGATAATATTCTGATAAATAGTATTTTAACTAATTTATATTAAAGCTGTAGATACTTTTTACGAACCTATGCCAGGGTACTGGCTACGCAAATGTGCGATAGCATAATAAAATCAAATTCGCTAAAACAGGTTGATTTCAATGATTTCCTAAGTCATTCCAATACGTTAAAATTGCTTAAGCCCGTCAGCAACGTAATTTTGGGCGTAACTTTGAGCCCGTGAACCGATATCTGTTACTTTTTAGCGTACTCCTTTTTTCGTTTGCCGCCCAAGCTCAAACGAATCCGACAACCCTTTCCAATTCTGACGACTCCAAAAATCGTAAGAAGATGCTGGACGATTCGACCAAAGAAATATATGGTCCAACGACCACCCACTATTTTCTGGAGGAGGATTTGTTTAATAACCGGAAACGCCTTTACACGATTGACACCAGCTATGTGGGTTTTCACCGCTATGAAAATGATAAGTTTAAGGGAAAATGGTATGCTGATTTAGGAAGCTGGACCACTGCTTTGCGGCCACTTTATTTCGAAGCTCCTCAGCAGATTGGTGCTCAAATCGGCTATGATGTTTATACGCCCTATGGTGTAAAACCTTATGATGTAAAATATTACGATACGCAGTCGCCATTTACGCAGGCCTATTATATACAGGCAGGCAGAGGACAACATATTTTGCACTTTGATCTGAGCCGAAACGTAAATAAACATTTTAACGTGGGTATCCAGCTTGAGCGGGATTTTGCTCAGCGTCAGTTTGGGTTAGGAAATGTGTCAAGCACAGCCGACCGGCAGTTAGGTGGGCACTGGAATTTTCTCGTTCACACGAACTATCGAACTAAAAATGATAAGTATACGGTGTTAGCCCATTACAATATTTTTGAGCACATCGTCCGGGATCAGGGTGGAATTTACGCAGCGGAAAATCAGGCAACCGTTAATTGGGATAGCGTTTTTACGAATAGCCTTGCTAGTCAGAATGAATGGGCTCCCACGGCCCGCTCGCGTGAGCGTCGTAATCAATTGCATGTTTACCACCAGTACGTACCGGTACAGGGTTTTCAACTTTATCATGTTTTTGATTATACGTCGAGGTACAATCGTTCGAGAGAAAACGATTATTCTACTACCGCAGCCGACGGGTTTTATAACTCTTTCCAAACTCCGAGTGCAGGAATTACCATTGATACCTTAGAAGCCGTAGCCTTCTATCATCTATTAGAAAATAAGGTTGGAATTAAAGGAGCATATAAAGGCTTTAATTATCGGTTACACCTACGACGCCGAGATTACTACCTCAGCCAGTGGTCAAAATGGCGGTCGGCCTCGACTTTGGTAAGTATGGCTGATTATGATAACGATACAACTACCGTTAAATTCGGGACTATTCTAACTGATCAGTATTTTTTCCAGAATACGACCCGTCGGGCTAATGAAAACTTCCTCGGAGCCTGGTTAGGATATTATTTCAAAGACAGTACTCGCCTGGAAGCCGAAGGGGAGTATTTGATTGGACGTGACTACCGGCTTCACGGAACGTTCTATGGAAAATGGTTTAGGGCCTCCTTTACGAGTACCTATAACTCGCCAACGATGATTCAGCAACGATTCATCAGTCCGTTAATAAGCTGGGATAATACATTTAGTAATGTCCTAACGAATCAGGTACAGGCAAGTGCCCCATTTACTTTCCGGGACTTCAATATTGAGCCGAGTATTCATTATAGTATCACTAACAATTACATCTATTTCGATTCTTCCTCTACGGTTCGTCAGGCCAGTAGTGCTATCAGTGTATACAAGGCAGGGCTAAAGTTTGGCTGGCGAATTGGTAAATTCAGTACCACACACGAAGCCAATTTTGCCACTACTACAGGCCCTGATCTGATTCGTATGCCTAAAATTTTAACGCAGTCAAGGGTAGCGTTAGACTTTGTTTATTCAAAAGTCATGTATGTGCAGTTTGGGTTGGATGTTCATTACCGTTCCAGTTATTATGCTGATTTCTACCAGCCAGTTACCAACCAGTTTTATTTGAATGATACCTATAAAGTGCCAGGCTTTGTAGTTTTTGATGCCTTCGCTGACGTTCGTATTAACCGGGTACGGTTATTCATTCAAATGAAAAATCTTGGAGCGGGTGTTGTTACGAAAACCTATATGCCGACTCCCTATTTCCCTGGCTTACAACGGGCTTTTGGTTTCGGTGTAACCTGGCCATTGTTTAACTAAGCTTCAGGTAAAATGAACCTGCTTATCGGCAAAGGAGTCTTCCAGAATTACTTGATTTCAGGAAACTGAAAATAGAAAATTACGTATGCTTGGCCTTAAATTACCTACTGATCCGCGTTGGGTGAGGATTGCTGAGAAAAGCATTGAAGAAATTCTGGTAGATCATGCCTATTGTGAGCAAAAGGCCGCGTCTTCGTGTATATCCTTAATTATTCAGTATCCTGAAAAAGAAAAACTGCGTGAAGTCTTAATGCCCGTTGTTACCGAAGAATGGGGCCATTTTCGGATGGTCATCCGGGAACTCGAAAAACGCGGATTCGCTTTAGGAAAACAACGCCGGGATGAATACGTGATTGAGCTTCGAAACCGTACTAGAAAGGGGGGGAGTATCCATCAGAAATTAGGCGAGCAGTTATTTGTAAATGCCTTAATTGAAGCTCGTAGCTGCGAGCGTTTCCGGTTACTTTCGGAAG
This sequence comes from Siphonobacter sp., assembly GCA_047605205.1. Taxonomy (GTDB): domain Bacteria; phylum Bacteroidota; class Bacteroidia; order Cytophagales; family Spirosomataceae; genus Siphonobacter. The sequence goes on along the minus strand of JASGGE010000041.1, from coordinate 4,544 downwards.
AAATTTCAGACGAAAACCTACGTGGTTTTTATCGGGATTTGATGGTTTCCGAAGCCAATCATTATGTTAACTTTATTGAATTGGCCAAGGAATACCTTTCCGCAGAGTATGTACATGAACGCTGGCAGGAATGGCTGGGTATAGAAGTCGAAATTCTTCGAAACATGGAAGTCAGAGGTGATCGGATTCACTGACTTGATGGCCTGTTTGGGGTGTAACCGGTTAAGCCTCTGAACGATTTCTGGCGAATCATTAATGTTCAAACGGTAAATTTGAAACGCTTTTTTCAGTCTCCAATCCCTGCATTATATGAGTTTTCTTTCAGAAACCGCAACCTACATTGTTAATCGGCACGGGATCGGAAACCTGGCCAATATCAGGGTTATATTACCCAGCCGGCGAGCGGTTTACTTTTTTAAGCAGGAGCTGGCAATATTGGCAGATCAGGCTTTTATGGCTCCGGAAGTATTAGCCATGGATGATTTTGTTGTCCAGCGGGCTAATATGCAGTTAATTGAGCCAGTGGGCTTACTCTTTACCTTATACGATACCTTCAAAACCATTGACCCCAACCTTGATTTTGATCGCTTTTCGAGCTGGGCTCCGGTGGTACTGCGGGATTTCGATCAGATTGATCTTTATCTGGCTAACCCTAAAGAGGTATTAAGTTGGGTAGAAGCTGAAAAAGCAATCCTGCGTTGGGGACAGGATTTGCCCACCCACGAAAATTCCTACACTTCCAGATACTTCCATTTATTCAGTAATCTGCTGAGCGTATATGAGCAGCTAAAAGAAAAACTGACAGAAAATAACCAGGCATATCGTGGTTTGGCTTACCGCTACCTGGCAGAGCACGTTAATGAAATTCTGATTGAAAAAGATACCAGTAGCTTTCATTATTTTCTAGGTTTTAATGCCCTGAGTGCTTCGGAAAGTTTACTTGTAAAACGCCTGGTGGCAGGCAATCGAGGGGAAGCTCTGTGGGATATTGATTTGTTCAACCTGCATAGAAACCACGAAGCTGGCCGTTTCATTCGGAATTACCTGATGGATGCCGATTTGGGCAAAGGAGAGTGGAATCGGCGGTATCGTCATTGGAAAGAAACAAAACCGGCCGAAGGTCTCCCGGATCAATTAGCCCATGGCACGAAGCAAATTAGTTCAGTCAGTGTAACGAACGTGACGATGCAGCCCAAAGTAGCAGCCCATTTTTTGAAGCATTGGCAGGAAACCGGGGCTAAGCCAACGGCTCTGGTTCTGGGTGATGAAACGCTCCTGATGCCAACATTACGTTCGCTCCCGGAATCTATTGCTGATTTTAACGTAACGATGGGGGTGTCTTTGCGAAGTACACCCTTATTTACTCTGGTAGAAAGCTTATTTGAACTTCAGCGGAATGTGGTCATTTTCAGGAAGAAAGAATCAGACGAAACGATCAAAATTCCCAAGTTTAGCCATCGGCATATTACCAAAATCCTGAGTCATCCTTTCATCCGTAGGTATGAACGCACGATGGGAAGTAGTGCCATTCGACACACCTTGTACACACTTCACGTTGAAAGCAGAATCTTCATAGACGATGCTGAATTGAAAACACTAGGTGAGGATGAACCTTTATTTAAAGTACTTTTTTCCCGTTGGGAAGATGATGCCCGCCGGGCTACGCAGCAATTATATGCTCTTGTTGATTTGCTGAGGCCTGTTTATCAGGAAGCAAATGATGCAATCGAAAGCGAATACCTCTACGAGTTTTACCGGATATTGAAACAGCTCGAACGAATCCTGGCCGAACGTACGGTACCCGTAACCCTTAAATCGTTCCGCCGCTTTTTGTACGAATTGTTACGACAAACCAAAATTCCATTTTCGGGAGAACCAGTTGCACCTCTGCAGATTATGGGTATGCTGGAAACCCGTTGCCTGGATTTTGAACGGGTAGTGATTCTGTCAATGAATGAGGGTGTGCTACCCCTTGGCAAAAAGCAAAATTCATTAATCCCTTTTGATGCCGCCAAGGAATTGAATCTGCCTACTTATGACGAGGCAGATGCCATCATGAGTTACCATTTTTTCCGTTTGCTGAAACAGGCAAAGGAAATTGTGCTCGTACATACCACTCCAACGGATAGCCAGAAGGCTGAGCCAAGTCGTTTTTTGCTGCAATTAGAGCATGAACTGGCTCAGCAGAATAAAAATATCGAATGGAAAAAATGGCAGGCTGAATGTAAAGTACCCGAACGCACTCCGTTTGCTCTGGAGATAATCGTGCCCAAGACCTCGGAAGTTAAACATGAAATTTTACGGCAATTAACAGATAAAGGGCTTTTTGCCACGCATCTGAATCTCTACTATGAATGTTCGTTGAAATATTATTTCTGCCGCATTGCCGGCGTTTCAGAAGAAGAGGAATTAACCGCCAACCTGGCAGCTAATGAGTTTGGTACCTGGGTGCACGATGTGCTGGAGCAGATTGACCGGGAAATGATGAAACGAAATGTTCATATATATCAGCCAGCCGATTACGATCAGTTCATTGCTCAGATTTCTTCTCGGCTACGAAAAACATTCCAGGAAAAATTTCCGGGGCAGCAGATGGAAGAAGGCCGGAACCTGTTGTTGTATAATGTAGCAAAACGAATTCTGACTCAATATTTTACACTACGTAAAACGGAGGCTGAAGCCGGTCAGGAAATACAGTTACTGGCTCCGGAACAATTACTTACTACTACATTTGACTACCGCGGAGAAACCATTAAGGTTTCTGGAAAAATAGATCGCCTCGAACGGATAGGTAATGTAATTCGCATTATTGATTATAAAACGGGAAAAGTAGACGCTAAAAACCTTGATATTATGCCGTCTGTCACGCCGGAGGAACTGGAGGAACAGTTTTTGAATAATCAGGATTGGGCCTACTTGCGACAGCTGTGGTTGTATAAATATCTGGTATTAAAGCAAGATAACAGGCGAGTAGGTGGAGTTGAATTATCAGCTGAGCAGTTGGTTCAGCCGGGCCTGATTTCTTTCCGGAATTTAACGGCAGGGTTCGTTGCCCAGGAAAATTTGCGTTTTCGGCCAGATGAAACGCCGGAAACTTTTCTGATTGACAGCGAAGCCATACTGACCAGGTTTATCGATGAATTATTAGATGAAACCCGGCCTTTTGTTCAGGTACCCGATCGTAAACCATGTGAATTTTGTGATTACATCCGCATTTGCGGAAGAGCATAGCAGTTTTCAATTTACTATTCAGTTTAATGGATGGATGCTCAATTCGCTTGCTTGATAAGCCCAGCTAATTGATAACTAATGACGAACAACTGTAAACTATGAAATAGATGAACTATCACCGTCTGGGAAATTCGGATCTTATTGTCAGCGAGATAGCTTTCGGCTGTATGTCGCTTGAAAAAGGTAGATCAGAGAACGTTTCATTATTGCATAAAGCTCTTGACTTTGGCATTACCCTGTTTGATACCGCCGATATGTACGACAAAGGCGAAAATGAGAGGGCAGTCGGTGAGGCATTCAGGAATCGTCGTCAGGAGGTCATCCTGGCTACGAAAGTGGGTAATCAATGGAAAGCAGATGGAAGTGGCTGGAACTGGAATCCACGTAAGAAGTATATTCTTGCATCAGTAGAAGATAGTTTAAAGCGTCTCAATACCGATTATATTGATTTATACCAACTGCATGGCGGAACAATTGACGACCCAATCGACGAAACCATAGAAGCATTTGAACGCTTAAAAGAGCAGGGTAAAATCAGAGCTTATGGTATTTCATCAATTCGCCCTAATGTTATCCGCGAATACGTAAAACGCTCTGGCATAGCGAGTGTAATGATGCAATATAGCCTCCTGGATCGCCGGCCGGAAGAAAGCTGTTTTTCATTATTACATGAAAATGGGATTAGCGTACTGGCTCGTGGTAGTGTGGCTAAAGGCTTATTGGCTGGCAAACCAGTAACCTCATTCCTGAATTATTCACCCGAGGAAGTAAAACAGGCCGCTGAGGCAATCCACGCATTAAGTACCTCAGAACGCAATGTTGCCGCAATGGCGATTCGTTTCGCACTTTACCCACCAGTAGTTACCACGGCGGTGGTCGGAATACGAACGGATGCTCAATTAAAGGAGGCTCTGAAGGCCGCTAATGCCCCAATGCTTACCATTGCTGAACACAAAGAGTTATCAAACGTTCTATCGGCCAATCATTATCAGGAGCATCGCTAAAACAATTGAATTAGTCAGAAAATGTAAACTCACCCGTTCTTTTTCCAATGCATTATTGGACTTCCAGATATCGTTTTTCCAAAACTTCTTCGGCAAGTCCATTCGAATAAATATCTGCACCGGTACTTTCAGCCCGGAGGCTCCTAAAAATCTGTATTCTATTATCCTGGATTTTAGTTATTGAATTTATTAAAATTACACTTTCGGAATCGGTGCATTTTGTGCGATCAGCTTTTTATGTTTCAGTTCTTCCCAAAAGACAGTCGGAATTTTTTCGTCAAAAGATGACGCATTTTGCCTTTACTGTTC
>JASGGE010000040.1:0-26723 GCA_047605205.1 Siphonobacter sp. | reverse complement strand
CGAGCCATTGTTTTAGTATAGTATACATCCCAACGGGTTGCATTGTACGCGGTTACCTCTTCGTATACACCAGTTGTAGTGGTAAAACCAGTTTGTTGGCTATAGGTACCAATTTCTGGAATTAGAAAAGTGTATAAGTTCCAGTAACGGGGGCTTACGCATTCATTAAAAAGTAAGCCAGCCCATAGACGTTGTACGTCAGCTGAAACAGCTCCACTTGGATTCAAGTAGGCATCATCAATGTCTTTCTTTGTGCAACTGGATATGATGGCACCCAGGCTCAGTAAAAGACATACAAAGGAAATGGTAATTCTTTTCATAACTATGATATGATCAAGTAGTTAATAGTGTCAATTAGAATGAGAACCGAAGGCTACCACCAAATGAACGGGTAGCAGCGTTAGCACCACCAACCGAGGTAGATCTACTAATCCAGCTGGTTCCGACGCCTTCTTCCGGATCTAAGCCTGGCAATGACTTATAGATGTAGAAAAGGTTTCTACCATAAGCCGAAAGCGTTAGGTTTTGAACTTTAAGTTTAGATTTGATATGTACAGGGAAGGAATATGAAATAGATAATTCGCGAACCTTGATGTAGTTATTATCAAATACGGCGTTTTTGTAGGTAATGTTAGAGCCCGAACCTGGATAACCACCCCAGTTGTAGTGATAACGATAATATTGTGGTGTCTCTACAATTTTCTTGTTTTCTTCACCAGTGGAAGTTACCCCTTTTGCAATGATACCGTCATCGAATACGGTCTCTCCATTAGGACCCTGAGTGGTTCCACTTGCAACCTGAACGAAATTCGTACCGTCACTGTAGTAAGACAAGCCACCATGAGCCGCATCACGACCAAAGATGGAGTTTTTGTACATACCTGCTCCAGTACCATACAAGCGGGAAAGCGAAATGATCTGACCACCCCAAACAAAATCCGTCAACAAGTTTAATGACACATTTTTGTAAGTCAGCGTATTCATTAAACCACCCGAAAATTTAGATTGGATGTTGCCAAACTTCACCAGGTTGTCATAGTCAATTACGTAGAAACCATCGTCCCCTACGATATAGTTACCGCTAGCATCTTTCTTATGGTCATAACCCCAGATACTACCAGCAGCTTCGCCTGGCTTGGCATATACGTAAAGTGATCCGTTGTCTTTATTGTCCAGAGTAAGTTGTTCCAGACCTTGAGCCAGTGATACTACTTTGCCGCGGTTCATAGCGAAGTTAAAACGAGCATCCCAAGAGAATTTCTGGGTCTTCACGGGGGTACCATACAATGATATTTCAACCCCATAATTCCGCATATCCCCAACGTTTACCAATACACTACTTGCACCAATAGTAGAAGGAGTACCTAAGCTAGTAATCTGATCTTTGATCTTATTATTATAGTAGGTAAAGTCAAAGCCAAGTCTGTTTCTCAGGAATTTGTTTTCCCAGCCAAATTCGATTTCAGTCTTCATCTCGTTTTTCAGCGAGCTATTACCGTAGCCAGAAGAAGCAGGCGTTAAATAAGGCACACCATCTATACTGCCAGATGAATAAACAATATTTGAAACGTAGCGATCAGGTGGGTTACCTACAACGCCCCATGCACCTCTAAGCTTACTGTAAGAGAAGAAAGCTGGTAATTGTACTGCATTGCTTAATTCAAACGAAGTACTTATCCCAGGATATACGAATGTATTATTTCCAGGAGCAAGTGTTGAAGAACGCTCTCTGCGTAAGGTTCCTGACAAGAATAAGAAGTTGTTGTATTCTAAGTCCAGAATACCGAATACCCCATCCTTAATCAGGTATCCAATACTAGAGCTTCCTGAAGTTGGGGTTGTCTTACTCGCACTTAAGCTAAACCAGTTTTCAGAAGTCAAACCATCACGGGTACTTGCTGAGTTAGTGGAGTACTTTTCTTTACGTCCTTGATAACCAGCCGAGATTGTAGCATTGAATTTTTCTGAAAGACTACGTTCGTAGGTTAATAAAAGGTCACCATACGTGATCGTTGAAATATTGGCGTTTGTGCCGTACGCACCAGTAGCACCAGCAGAAATGGGCTGGGTACTTCTTTCTTTGGTTTCCTGATAGAAACTGGTGTAATCAACACCCATCCGGCCACGCAGATTAAGTCCTTTTGCAATGTTGTAATTCAACGTAGCAGCAGGCATAAAACGATTAGACGTTTCTTCGTATTTGTTAGCTAACTGGTTCCATAAGAAATCCAGGAAGTCTTTAGCCCGAATATTATACTTGAGGCGTTCGTCCAAATCCAGAGTAGAATTGTAATCAACCCACTTATAACCTTTCGTTGTCTGATACTTATTGAAGTAGACACCCATGTAATCCGCTGGACTGAAGAAGCCCCCGAAGTTATTGGTCAGATAATAAATCTGCCGAGGACGGTTATACACTTTTTCATTAATGAAGTTCGCAACGAGGTCTAATGTTAAACGGGGGGTAATCAGGTATTTTGCATTCAGGTTAAAAGTGTTTTTTTCCTGCTTTCCACCAATCTGAATACCTTTATAATCGTTGCGGGTATAGGAAATACGATAATTTCCTTTGTCGGTGGCATTACTTAAGGCAATATTGGCAATGGTACTACTACCGGTGCGATAGAATTCTTTCCAGTTGTTTTTGTGTGATACATAAGAGCGAGTTTCACCATCCCACCAGTATACATCACTGCCATCCATTTTTGGGCCAAACTGAGCGTATGAACGGAAGTTAGGATACTTAACTTCTGTTCCGTCTATAGTTGTACGAATAAAACCATCATCACTAGCACCAAAAGAAGCTTTGTTTACTGAACGTTCGTAACCTGGGCCCCATTCGGTTTGAAGGTCAGGAGCGGTTGATACTTGCTCTACGTTTCCGGAAAGGTTAACATCTACGCCAATACCTTTACCTACCCGGCCTTTACCGTTTTTAGTAGTAATAACAATTACGCCAAAGTTGGCGTCAGAACCGTACAGTGCAGAGGCAGCGGCACCTTTCAAGATGTTAATATCCTGAATGTTTTCAGGGTTAATATCTAACAGACCATTACCATTGATTTTCTGGTTGCTCCAGTATCCCTCATTGTTGGCATCACCATTCCGGATGATGACCCCATCCACAACTACAAGTGGCTGGCGTTGATACCCAATGGAGTTTACGCCCCGAATCTGAATACCCACGGCACTGGTTGCACCACCGGTGTTTGCATTAATAGTAACCCCAGGAGCTTTACCATACAGGGCAGACGCAAAGTTGGTAGGTGCAGTAGCCGTAACATCTTTGCCGGAGATCTGGGTTGTAGCATAGCCCAACTTACGTTGCTCTTTCTGAATACCCAGGGCAGTTACTACTACTTCATTCAGTTCTTTCCCATCTTCACGTAAGGTAACGTCGATAACTGAACGTCCGGCAATAGGTAATACCTGAGTGGCATATCCTATAAAGGAAACGGCGATGCTGTCCTGAAGACTGGGGGCATTTAACGTAAACTGGCCTTCGGAGCTGGTAACTGTACCAATATTGGTTCCTCGAACTTTAATGGAAACACCGGGCAAGCCCTGCCCGTCCGCAGAGATTACCCTACCAGTAATCTTCTGGGCAAGTGCCGGAATACTCAAAAACGTCAGCCATAAAAGCATCAGTTTAGGTAAACAATTTTTCATAAAAATTTAGATTGATGTTAGTGATAAATAAGATTTAAATCAAGCTTACTTATGGGTAAAGAATAACAATCTAGACATCGGTGTAGGAAGTACACACATGCATCTGTGACAAGGTCAGCAGGGAGCGGAACGGAGAGCTCTCGTAGCGTATATTCTTTTAGGGAACTTTATATGATCAGGTTGACGAAAGGGATACGTTTACGTGACTTCTGAACACACATTTTTAAGTGGAAGGAAATAAAAATGTGGAAATACACTTGTACTACGCAAACGTACAGGAGGGCCTCAACTTTTAGATAAACTGCCCGTATAAGGGCATACTAAAAGCAAGAAATGTGCAGAATGACTTATATTAGGTTTTAGTATAAATTTTACCATATATTTTTATCAATGTGTTAACACTTTGCTAAAGTACATGTTTTTTTATAAAAAACACCAAATGGAACGTAATTATTTATTTATTTTCATTTTACGACTGATTTTATTAAATTTTTTTACTTATTATTTTGAAATAGGGCATAAAAACAAATTAATTGTTACCATTCATCATGAAAACAATAATATTGATAAAAAAATCTGAAGGGTCTGATAACCTTATATCTATTTTTGATAGAAGGAATGCGGCTTTTTCTTGTAATATATATAGAAACGAAAAGCCTGTTCTACGAAAAGTACCGAAAATTTGTAAAACAAAAGCATTTAGTGTACCTGATACATGACTTTATAAATACTAAGACATAGGTTGGTATTTATGCCTAAATAAACAAAAAAGCCTGGCCATATTGGCCAGGCTTTTTTGTTTATTACGAGCTTCTATAATTCATTCCAGGCAAGGATGCCACCTGTTACATTACGTACATTGGCAAATCCCTGGCTTTCCAGAAACTGCTGAGCACGAGCTGAACGAGCACCTGAGCGGCAATGAATCAGAATTTCTTCATTTTTTAACGGTTCAAGTTCCTCAATGCGGTCGGGTAGGTCGCCTAGTGGAATAAGAGTGCCTCCAATGTTTTGATCTTCATACTCATCTGGATTACGAACGTCAATTAGGTTTAGTTTTTCGCCTTTATCGAGACGTTCTTTGAGTTCCTGAACGGAGATATCCATAGTAAATTAAGCGTTATGATTGTGAACTAGTTTAGATTCTTTTCAACAGTACTATTCCTGAGTTTGGTTCATACCTTCTAAAAAATGGCGGCGACAGCGAGCTTCATAACGATCTTTTTCACCCAATAAAACCTGGCCAGGTGTGGCTACCTTCCGGAAAGAGAAGTTCGCCAGTTCGCCACAAACAACACAAATGGCCTGAACCTTGGTAACATACTCGGCTATTGCCATGAGTGTAGGCATAGGGCCAAAGGCGTTTCCCTGAGAGTCCATGTCCAGGCCGGCTACAATAACTCTTTTTCCACTATTGGCAAGTACATTACATACCCGAACAATGTCTGCATCAAAAAACTGGGCTTCGTCTATTCCAATTACATCGCAATTGCCTACTAATGTCAATAGTTCTTCGGCGTGCCTTACCGGAATGGAATGGATCGAAGCAGCATTATGAGAAACGACATCTTCGGGATGATAACGGGTATCAATAGCGGGTTTATAAATTTCTACGGTTTGCTTGGCAATTAAGGCCCGATTTACGCGGCGGATCAGCTCTTCCGTTTTTCCAGAGAACATGGAACCACAAATCACTTCAATCCAACCGGTGTGGCAATCTCCATTGGTACGTTCGAGAAACATAAAAGAGTTTAAGGTTTTGGTATGATAACCAGGCTTTTAGATACTCTAAGGTAATATAAATAATAAACCAGCGGTACGGGCCGCTGGTTCGAAAGTTATGTAATCATTGGTGAAAGTACTATTCAAAGTAATTCATCGTACGATAGCCACCCTTGCTCAGATGCAGTTCTTTTTTGAAGATGGCTACGTCTGACTCCATCATGTCTTTTACCAGACCGGCCAGGTCGTACTTAGGTTCCCAGCCCAATTGGGTTTTTGATTTAGTTGGATCTCCTAAAAGCAAGTCCACTTCAGTGGGGCGGAAATAACGTGGATCGATGGCCACGACTTCCTTCCCGATTTCAAGTTGATACTCTGGATTGTCGCAGGCAGTAATGAAACCGATTTCTTCAATTCCCTCGCCTTTAAAGTCAATCGTAATACCTACCTCAGCAAAGGCCATTCGGATGAAATCACGAACTCGGGTGGTAATTCCAGTTGCAATCACATAATCCTCTGGTTTTTCCTGTTGGAGTATTAACCACATGGCCTCTACATAATCTTTCGCATGCCCCCAGTCGCGTTGCGAATCCAGATTGCCCATGTAAATTTTGTCCTGAAAACCTAATGCAATGCGGGCTACGCCTCTTGTAATTTTACGAGTAACGAAGGTTTCGCCGCGTAAGGGAGACTCATGGTTAAACAGAATACCATTTACAGCAAACATATCGTACGCTTCGCGGTAGTTTACCGTAATCCAATACCCATACAGTTTTGCTACTGCATAGGGCGAACGAGGATAGAAAGGAGTTGTTTCAGATTGAGGAACGGCTTGTACCAGGCCATATAATTCTGAGGTAGAAGCCTGATAAATCTTCGTTTTATGGCTTAGACCTAGTAAGCGAACAGCTTCCAGGATCCGCAGTGTACCTAAACCATCCACCTGGGCGGTATATTCGGGTTCATCGAAGCTTACACGTACGTGTGACTGAGCTCCCAGGTTATAGATCTCATCAGGTTGAACTTCCTGAATCAGGCGAATCACGTTAGTAGAGTCCGTTAAGTCACCATAGTGTAAGTGGAAACGAACATTAGTTTCATGCGGATCTTGATATAAGTGATCAATCCGTTCGGTATTAATCAAAGAAGCACGTCGTTTTACTCCGTGAACTTCATATCCTTTTTCAAGTAATAATTCTGCCAGATAAGCACCGTCTTGTCCTGTAATACCAGTAATAAGAGCTTTTTTCATTCGATTGGATAGCAAGAACCTAACTATATTACGGAATTATAATGAAGGGTTCTGTTAAAATGGAACGCTAGTATGATGTATTGCGAAGACAAAACTACAAAAAGATCAGTGATCAGGTATTGATCTTTTATAAACTTAAGGCTGATCTTCAGCTTGACCACGTTGATCCATAATTTTCAAGGCATCCCGAAGCGTTACCCGATCGGAGGTGATGGTGGCGGTTGGGTACTGATCTTTCAGTTTATTGAAATAGCGTTCTACATCCAGGCGGGTGGCAAAGTCACCTACCCGCAGCCGGTAGGTTGGATGATTATAGGCTATATAGGTATTGAGCTCAGGATACGTCTGATAAATAAATATTTTGGCAGCATCCATTTCATTCCGTTTGGTACCCGTGTATAGCTGAATCCGGTACCCGGCTACGTATCGTACGGCTTTATTCCGATTGGCCAGGGTATCCAGCACGTAATCCAGGCGGCGATTAATGGATAAGGGTTGGTTGGAAGCCGGAGGGGTAACAGCAGGCTTGGCAGACACTTTAGTATCTTCGAGGACTTGTTTGCGTTCAGATACTGCGTATGTAGGACGGTAGGAACTTAAGTCCAGGTCATATGCTTTGGTAGATGACTTTGTGGGAGTGGCCATTGGAAAACAGCCGCTCAGCCAGATACAAACAAAAAATAAGATAATGGGAAGGGTTGGTTTCATACTGCTCAGATCAGAAAACAAATTTTCAGGGAAAATCCGGGAAATCAAATGAATTACTCCTTCTTTCTTTGTAGGAGATTTTATTTACTAAGTTATGCATATTCAGGAAAACGTTTCATTAAAGCCATACAACACCTTTGGAATTGAGGCAAAAGCCCGGTTTTTCACGGAGGTAGATTCCATTGAAAACCTTAGAGCCGTTCTGGCGGAACCGGCTTTCAGGTCTATCCAAAAATTAATTTTAGGAGGGGGAAGTAATGTTTTACTGACCAGAGATTTCGAAGGTCTGGTAATCCGGATCGTTATTCTGGGTATTGAAATCGTTCGGGAAAACGATCAGCATGTGTATTTGAAAGCAGGTGCCGGGGTGGTCTGGCATGAATTAGTGCTGAAAAGCTTAGGCATGGGTTTATCAGGAATTGAAAACTTATCACTGATTCCTGGCTCAGTTGGGGCTTCGCCTATGCAGAATATTGGAGCATACGGCGTAGAAATCAGGGAAGTGTTTGAAGCGTTGGAAGCTATTCATATTGAAACCGGCGAAACCCGAATTTTTCGAGCCGACGAATGCCGGTTTGGGTATCGTGAAAGCATTTTCAAACACGAATTGAAGGGGCAATATATTATCGTGAGTGTAACCTTCCGATTGTCAAAAGAACCTCACTATCAGATAACCTACGGTGATATTCAGAAAACGTTGACTGAAATGGGGGTGGCTGAACCTTCCACGCAAGCAATTAGTGAAGCAGTTATTCGGATTCGCCAGTCTAAATTACCCAATCCGGCTGAAATAGGTAATGCTGGGAGCTTCTTTAAAAACCCCGAAATTTCTACCCGACAATATCAGTCATTAAAAGAAAAGTATCCGGCTTTACCAGGGTATCCAACCGGAGTGGACGCCGTAAAAATACCGGCTGGATGGCTAATTGAACAGACGGGCTGGAAAGGCCATCGTGAGGGGAACGTTGGTGTTCATGCCCGGCAGGCATTAGTACTGGTAAATTATGGCGGTGGGACAGGAGTAGAAATTAAAGCGTTGTCTGAAAAAATTCAGGCTTCTGTGTTTGAAAAATTTGGGGTAGGACTTTCGGCGGAGGTTAATTTCATATGAATAAATCTGGATCAGGATTTTTGGAATATCAGGAGGTCTTTATATCCTGATCCAGATTTATTTGGTTAAGGCTTAGGCCCCACCGAATCATAGATTACTACTTTCTCCCAGAGGTGCGAGTAGTCTTCTACAAATTTCAGGTGAATAGGATGTTTCTGATAGACTTCTTCTTCTTCCATATTATCAAAGAAACACAGCCACGACACATCATAGTCCCGCACGATTACGCTTCGGGTCGTGCCTGCTACGGAGCCAATGTGTGCTAACCGAATGGCAGGTACTTTCTTTAGCTTCGTAAGACCCTCCAGCAACGTGGCTTTATCTGCTTCATTGCCCCGGTTTTTCAGATAGAAAAAAACGTGGTGAGTAAAGAGTTCTTTAATTTCGGGGGGAGGGATCAATAAGGCGGGAACTGAGCTAGCCAGAGCCGTATTTTTCAGAAACTTACGACGCGAAACGTTTTTCATGAGTTCTGTTCAGAGAGATAAGAAATGGACGGTTTGAATACTTATTTTTTAGCAAAGACGCATACTCTCCAGGAGTAATCAAGGGTCTCACTGAAAAAAACGACGTATTAACCAAAGTACTATATTGATTACAATGGTTAACACAATACAAGTCATAATAGGAGCATAGAGGCGAAAGTTTTCACGTTCTACCCGAATATCTCCCGGCAATCGGCCAAGCCAGTGCAAGCGGTCCGAAAAAAAATAAATGATTATACCGGCTAAAACCAGAAGTACCCCCAGCCCAATCAGCCACTTTCCAATTAACGGATTCATTGTTTAATATTCTTCTTTTTCAGAAGGGAAATCAACGGCCTTAACATCATTTACATAATGCAAAACGGCTTCCCGAACTGTACCTGCCAGATCTGCGTAGCGTCGTAAGAAACGGGGCTTAAATTCCTGGTTAATGCCCAGCATATCGTGCATTACCAGAATCTGACCATCGCAGCCAGAGCCTGCTCCAATACCAATACTTGGAATAGAAACCGATTTCGTAACATCTTTGGCTAATGCTGCCGGTATTTTTTCGAGTACGTAGGCAAAGCAGCCAAGTTCATCCAATAGCCTTACATCGTCTTTTAACTTCAGTGCTTCAGCCTCTTCTTTGGCTCGAACGGCATAAGTGCCAAATTTATAAATAGACTGCGGGGTTAGGCCGAGGTGCCCCATCACGGGTATGCCAGCACTCAATACCCGGATGATCGAATCCCGGATTTCGGCTCCTCCTTCCATTTTTACGGCATGAGCACCCGATTCCTTCATAATGCGTACGGCTGAGCGATAGGCTTCTTCCGAGCTTCCCTGATACGATCCAAACGGTAAATCCACCACAACCAAAGCTCGTTTTACACCCCGTACTACGGCCTGGGCATGGTAAATCATCTGATCTAGTGTAATGGGTAAGGTGGTTTCATGGCCCGCCATCACATTCGAAGCAGAATCTCCTACCAGAATAACTTCAACGCCTGCTGCATCAATCAGGCTTGCCATCGAATAATCGTAGGCGGTTAGGCAGGCTATTTTTTCCCCTCGGGCCTTGAGTTCCTGTAAGGTATGGGTAGTAACGCGTTTTATATCAGGATTATGAACAGACATTAGTAGTTTAGTAAGTTATTAGAACCGAATAGCCGCAGGACGACCCGGTAGTGGTGTACAATCAAGGGGCGAAGTTACAGGAAGCAACTAAAAAACCTCGGTCTATTAAGGCCGAGGTTTATATTAATGAACGTTAAGTTTGTCTTTAAATACTTTCTCAAACTTCTCCACTTTTGGCCTGACTACAAACAGACAGTAAGGCTGGCGACCATTCTGGTTATAGTAATCCTGATGGTAATCTTCCGCTTTATAAAAATTGGAAAAGGGTGTGATTTCAGTTACGATCGGATCGGGGTAAATATGGGCCTCATCTACCTGTTTCTTCCAGTATTGAGCTTCTTCCTTTTGTTTTTCATTCAGATAGAAAATCGCTGATCGATACTGAGGGCCTTCGTCATTACCTTGTTTATTCAAGGTGGTGGGGTCGTGTGTCCGCCAGAATACTGCCAGTAAATCAGCAAATGAAATTACGTTAGGGTTATAGGTAATCTTGGTTACTTCGGCGTGGCCGGTCTGGCCGGTGCATACCTGTTTGTACGTCGGATTCTCTACATATCCTCCGGCATAACCAGATTCTACTTTGGTTACTCCTTTGAGTCGCTGGAATACGGCTTCCGTACACCAGAAACATCCTGAACCAAAAACAGCAACTTCCTGACCCGCAGGAGGCTGAATTATGGTTTTAGGCAATGGTTGATTCATGGCTTTTTTAGGTTCCTGAGCCGGAGACTGACACGCCAGGAGTGTCGTAAAAACGGACAGAAGACTTAATTTGAGCGTGATTGTTTTCATTTATACCATAACCAAAATAAATCTCGGTTAGTTTACTTTTTGTAAATAGATTCGTCGAAAGCATAAAGTAATTCAATTGAATTTAGGGTTAATAATTGTAAAATTTGAAGTTTGTACCAGGCGTACGGAAGCCACCCTGAATCCCCAACCCAAAATACCTGTTACTGATGAAGTTACCTATTGATACTAGCCAGTTTGAAGTAAGAGGCTCCTTTAAATTAAAAAAATACTCTACCAAGATTGATGACCTGTATGCATCTAAAGAAGAGTATGAAAACTTATTGGCTCAATACCGTAAGGAAATAGATGAGCTTCAAACAAAAATGTACGCTCATAATCGCTATGGGCTGTTACTGATTTTTCAGGCAATGGATGCTGCCGGAAAAGATGGTACTATTGGCCATGTCATGTCGGGGGTTAACCCCTTTGGAGTTGAAATTTTTGACTTTAAGCGACCTACGGAACTTGAACAGGAACATGATTTTTTGTGGCGTACTTCGCTCAAATTGCCTCGCCGGGGGACGATTACCATTTTCAATCGGAGTTATTATGAAGAAGTGCTGGTGGTGAAAGTGCATCCCGAGATTTTGCTTCAGAATGAACGCATTCCAGAGGAATTTACCGACGATCTGGATGACGTCTGGAAACACCGCTATGAAGACATTAATGCTCTGGAAAAATACCTGCACCGCAATGGTATTATTGTTATGAAGTTTTTCCTGAATGTTTCGAAGAAAGAGCAGGGGAAGCGGCTTATTGAACGAATTAATGATCTTTCAAAAAACTGGAAGTTTGAAGAAGGTGATGTAAAGGAACGTGGCTATTGGGATGATTATATGAAAGCTTACGAAGATGCTATCCAGGAAACCAGTACCAAAAATGCTCCATGGTATGTGATTCCAGCAGATGATAAGAAAAACATGAGGCTAATCGTGAGTAAACTTATTCTGGAAAAGCTGAAAACCTTCAAAATGGAGTTCCCTGAGGCTAGTGAAGCACGGCAAAAAGAGTTGAAGAAGCTCATCGCTACCATTGAGGAACAGGATAAAGACTAAGCCTTTAAGATGGGCGGGTTTGACGTGTAAAGTTTCAGGGTAGGCTACTTTCAGATAAATAGCTCAAGCCTGAAACAACCTGACACTTGAAAATACGATAAACCTTATTTGGTTACCTCTTTAATATGTTTCAGAAAGAGATCGTTACTGCGATGTTGCCAGTTTTGAAAAGAAACCTGAACAGAATGATATTGAGGCAGGTATTCCAGGAAGCGATCTAAATCAAGAAAAGAAGTTACGCGTATTCCTGTTCCTGCCCGTTCGGCATCGTAGGCATTAACTGCCTGCTCAAAATGGCGGGGTGTAGGAAAAAGCATTATGGGTTTTCCCAGATACATGGCTTCACAAATCGATTCAAAGCCAGCAGTACTTACCAAACCCTGGCATCTCCGCATGGCATCCAGAAAATGCTCGGCATTAACCCGCCGGAAGGTTAGATTCGGTAGCGGTGTAGAAATATCATTAGCGTTTGGGTTATCCCAGAAAGCCAGAACATTGGTTTCAGGATGATTCTGGCACCATTTTTCTAAATCCTGCCCGAGTTTATAGTGAGTCATGTAGGCCAGTAAAAAAGGTTCGGCAACGGGCGAAAGCTCCTGAACCTCAGGCCGTAGCAAAGGAGGCACTACGTAAATAGCGTTTTCGGAAGCATCGGGCATTTCGTAAAATGACAAGGCTAGCTTGCGAGTAGTACCAATTGCTGACAAACGTGTTACATTATTGATAATCGAGCGGTGAACAAGGCGGCTGGGCGGTGTTTTAAACTCCGGATGCTGCAATAAATACTGATGGGCAACAGAAAGGATGGGAATTTTTGAAGGGAATTGCCATCGCCAGATCCCACAAAGCATCTCATAAAAATTGATAATTACATCGGGCTTATGGGCATTGATTAGTGTGTTAATTAGCTTGGCTTGTTGCCAGAAATGCGGAATTTGAATAGCATTTTTCTGAAAAGTAGTCCATACTGCCAGAGCTTTACTCTTTTCACTATATAGCAAAGCAGGGCTAGGAAGAGCCTGCATTGGTATAGGTAAATGCTGTTGAAGTAAAGTAGGAATTCCGCGGCCGGGAGTCGTCCCGACGATAGCACCAGTTACCGTATACCCAGCCTGTTGCAGAATATGATAGAGGGCAATGGCTTGTGTTTGATGCCCTCTACCTTCCCCCTGAATAAAAAAGAAAATTCGCATGTTAGCTTTTCACGGAACTCAAAGATAAGAGGCTTTTGAGCATGTCATCATCATATTCATCATCTTCTTCGCTGGATGGTTCTTCTTCTGGCTGGTTAAGGTGAGCAGAATAATAGACTAAATTCCAGGTGCCTTCATGGTCTTCAACAAGGGCGGTTAATGATTCCACCCAGTCGCCAGAATTCAGATATTCAATATCGCCAATCATTCGGATAATTGGCTGGTGAATATGTCCACAAATAATTCCCTGACAACCTTTAGAGCGGGCTAAATCAGCAAGTTTTTCTTCGAAATCAGAAATATAATTTACGGCAGCTTTTACTTTTAGCTTTATTTCCTGAGAAAGAGAATAATAAGGTAACCCACGCCAGGCCCGCCATTTATTATAAAACTTATTGATTCCCAATAGTAATGTATAACCCGCATCTCCTACATACGCCAGCCATTTCAGATGGGTGGTAACCCGGTCAAAAATATCACCATGGGTAACGTAATAGTGATAACCTTTCCGGGTTTTGAGTACGTAATCAAGCCGGATGGAAAAGTGTTTTCCCACTTTTAAAGGTAGTACATGATCCAGAAAATCGTCATGATTTCCCCGCAGATAAATTACTCGGGTATCGTACTGCTCGATCATTTTCAATATCTGTCGGAAAAAGGCAGTATGCTTTTTCTTCCAGCTATTGCCGTATTTTTTTAGTTGCCAACCGTCGATAATATCACCATTCAGAATGAGCTTATCACAGGTATATTGCTTTAAAAAACCAGTTACTTCTTTCGCCTTAGATCCTTTTGAACCCAGGTGGATGTCAGAGAGCACTATTGTGCGGAAATGGGTACGTACTTCCATGCCGCAAAATAGTTTATCCCCATTTTTCGACACGAAATTGTAATTTATGCTTTTAAGAAGATTATATGTGTATGATTAACAATTACCTAACATACGAAAGGCTCCCACTACAAATTTGTGATGGGGCTTTTTTAGTAAATAGAATTACCACCAGCGGTAGAAAATACCAGCTGATGCAGAGATAAGGGGAGTCATCGTAGCTATGAATGCTATTTTTCTGGCGAAGAAATCAGTTGCTCAACACAATGCTTTGCCCGTTCAAAACGCTCCTCAAAACGACCCGAAATGATTTGATAAGGCCGCTCCTGAAGAAGCGTTTTCAGGCGGTCAAAATGCCATTGGCGGCGGTCGGCAAAGAGGCGGATGCTATCATTAATCCAGGGTACATCTATATCCAGAAGTAAGTATAAGTCATAGTGCTGCTCCTGAGCCAGATGGGAAATTACTTCAGGACTTTCCCCTAAATACATTTCGGCATAAGTCTGGGTTACCAACAGATCAGTATCGCAAAAAAGTAAGTTATGACGGGCAATTTTGCTGCCTTCTTCTTCCAGGTAAAGCTGTCCTGCGGCAATATGACATAAATCCAGGGCATCACAGTCATTTCCAAAACGTTCGCAGTAAATACGACCATACTCTTCAACCCAGACGGTATCAAAATGGGCGGCTAATCGTTGGGTTAAGGTGGTCTTTCCGGTTGATTCAGGGCCAACGATAACAATTTTTTTTAGCGTCAAAGTAGATAAGCGTATGTTTAGGACATTTAGTTATGGCGATTTTGGTAGAAATCAGCTCCAAAGCTAAATAATACCAGGAAGGTTACAAGGATAACTTGTCGGCAGCAACAAGTAATTCTTTTTCAAGCGTCTCCTCCGCAAACAGAGCAACAAAATCATGGCTAAGTTTCTGTAGGGAGAAGTCACGCTCGGCTAATGCTCTTGCTTTTTGGCTGGCCGCCAGGTGTTGAGCCGGATTGACAAGGTAAGGTTTAAGCTTCTGATAAAACTGCTCGGGCTGTTCGGGGTCAGTATAAAAGCCACAACCTGCCTGTTCAATTAATTCGCAATGCCAGCCCCGAATGTTGATAATAGAAAGTTTTCCGGCTGCCAGTGATTCAAATAACTTGTTAGGAGAATTTGTACTTAGGGCTGGAATGGGCATATACGAAAGGTAAACAGCGTCCGTAATGTTGAGAATATTGCGTAAGTCTTTTTTATTAACCTGATCGAGAAAGCGAACATTGGGTAAATCGGAGGCTAAGGCCTGTAGCCGGACAAGTTCAGAACCTTGCCCCACGACTAAAAAAACGATATTATTTTGTGAACGCCCCTCACGAGCCGTGTTAATGAGGCTTTCGAGTTGAACTACTTTGCCAATTGAACCAAAATAGGTTATTACAAATTTTCCCTGCACATCCCAGCGTTGCTCTAAGGCAGGGTCTTTTATGGTGGGATAAAAAAAGCCGCAATCAGCAATATTCGGAATACAGTATACTTTTTCAGGCTGAGCGATACGGCTTTGAATATTAATTTGAATAGCCGGGGATAACCCTACAATGATATCAGCGTATCGGTAGAAAGTAAGCTCTAGGCCGTACAATAACTTTTGTACCCATCGATTTTTGAAATAACCCATTTCAATCGGCGTTAGTGGCCATAGATCACCTACTTCAAAAAAATAAGGTACACCACGTAACCATTTCATAGCCAGGCCAATAAAGCCTACACTTAGTGGGACTGAGGCAACGTAACACCGCTCAACATGCTTGATTTTTAAAGCACAGCGAATGGCTTTTAATACGAAAATAAAGTATACATAGAGTCTTCTTAAGGTACCATAGTGTTGTTCGTAATGCAGTGGGAGATAATGTACCGTAATGCCTTCTACATTTTTTTTCTCGTAGTGAAGTTTATTATGACTCGTAATAACTTCGACAGCATGCCCAGCATTTACCAACGCTTTCGACAGGTAATACGAACGAATAATACCACCCTCTTCAGGCGTTCGAAAAAATTGATAGATATATAAAATTTTAGAAGAAGTCATTCAATACTTAACATTACTAAAGTAAAAAACTGGGTGGGCTTCATGCGAAAATAGTATATTCTTTCGATTGATTAACATATACTCACTCTTTTTGTCTTTATTTGACTTCTAGCTGAGGCTAATGTACTTTTGTGTACCATAAATTAATGCCTTTACTGATATGCCTATTCCTGGGGAGTATACTCGTCGAAAATCAAATACTACCACGTTAAAGGTAGCGATCGAAGACATGCTTAAGGCATATCAACTAAAAAATAAATATAGCGAAACCTATTTGGTAGCTTTCTGGGAAAGATTGGTCGGAAAAGCAATTGCTAACCGGACGGGCCGGCTGTATGTTTCGGAAGGTACGCTCTACATCGAGATTCGGTCGGCTCCCTTACGCCAGGAATTGGTTCTGGCTAAAACCAAGTTGATTGAACTGATCAATCGGGAAATGGGAGAGGATATTGTCAAAGACGTAATCTTTATTTAAGCACTGGTCATAAAAAAGGCTATTCTGTTCAGTAATCAGAATAGCCTTTTTGCATGTTCTACCCAAGTAAATATTTCAGACGAATTACTTCTTTTTGGGTAAGGTACCGCCACTGGCCACGGGGGAGGTCTTTCTTATTCAGACCCGCAAAAACCGTGCGGTCAAGCTTGGTTACGTCATAACCAAATTTCTCGAAAATACGGCGTACAATACGGTTACGCCCCGAGTGAATACGGATTCCAATCACTTGTGCATCAGGCGTGATAATGCTTAGTTCATCGGGTTTAATAAACCCATCCTCTAGTTCTACTCCTTTCTTGAGGGCTTCAAAATCTTCCGTCGTGATGGGTTTATCAATTTCCACCTGATAGATTTTTTCAATCTGATTGGAAGGATGCGTTAGTTTCTCGGCTAACTCCCCATCATTGGTTAATAATAATAATCCGGTTGTATTCCGGTCCAAACGACCAATCGGATAGATACGCTGATCGGCGGCCTCTTTAACCAATTCCATTACAGTACGGCGTTCGCGATCATCTTCTACCGTCGTGATATAATCTTTCGGTTTGTTCAATAAAACGTAAACCATTTTTTCAGGA
The DNA here is from genome assembly GCA_047605205.1 of Siphonobacter sp. Classification (GTDB taxonomy): domain Bacteria; phylum Bacteroidota; class Bacteroidia; order Cytophagales; family Spirosomataceae; genus Siphonobacter. The sequence continues at coordinate 9,647 of JASGGE010000040.1, read as the reverse complement.
TTCAGGACTTTACGGCCGTATCGTACAACTGATCCTGCTTTTACCTGGAACCCCAGTTCCGTAATAACCTTACCATTTACTGAAATCTCGCCTGACTCGATTAACCGATCTGCATCGCGGCGGGAACAGACTCCCGATAAAGCTATGAACCGATTCAAACGTACCGTATCGCTATTTTTTTCCTGTTCAGTACGGTCAATCTTTTTCCGAAGTTTTTCCGGAGCATTTTCTTTAAAGCGTTCCAGATCATAATTCGGTGTGTTTTTTACCTTATCTGATTCTGATTTGGTATCAAAGCGACGCGTAAACGGACGAGTCTCGTCGTGATCAGAGCGTTTTCCAAAATGTTTAGGCGTTGATTTCTTTTCAAAAGGCTTCTTCTCAAACTTTCGCTCACTTTCAGAACGCTCGCCTTTTTCAAAGGCTTTTCGTTTGTCAAAGCGAGGTTTATCCCCGAAGGGTTTATCTTCACGATTGAAGCGGCGTTCTGAAGAAAAACTTTCCGAATCTTTTGATCGGAATGGTTTCCCTTCTGAGCGATTACCGTTACGGTTTGGGTGTTCCGACGAAAAATTATCCTTACGATCCCTGCGGTTAGAGAAATCGTTTGATCGGAATGGTTTCTTTTCGGATCTATCCGAGGAAAAAGCATGTTTCGGGCGATCTGATGAAAAGCTATCCTTGCGGTCCTTGTGATCAAAAGAATCTTTTGAACGGAATGCCTTACCTTCGTTGCGATCTGATGAAAAACTGCGTTTGGGGCGTTCGTCTGAGCCACCTTGTTTACGTTCGAACCCGTTTCTGTTTGGTTTTTGACGATCAGAAGGGCGGCGATCAAAAGAATCCGATTTATCTTCACGGTTAAACGGCCGATCTGATGAAAAATCCCGTTTCGGGCGATCATTAAATTCGTCCTTACCTGAAAATGGTTTTTTGCCAGTTGAGCGATTGTTAAAAGGACGTTGATTGTCCGAGCGGCCAGAGAAAAAAGAATCCTTGCCTGATGAGCGGGGCCTACGTGATGAGCCCTCTTGCTTTGCCATGATTAAAAAATGTTAACGCAAAGGAACATTTGATTAGAGAGTAAGAGAAATGAAATTCAAGCTCTTGAAAATGATTCTCCGTCAAACGATACTAAAATATAGTATACCCTTTGCCTGAAGTATGTGGTGCAACATCCCTGCTGTAACCGACTGATTTTTAGTTTTTTGATAAAAATCAGTAAAAGGGGAGACAAAGGTAAAATAAAAATCCCAGTAAATGGGTTTATGCAAAGGGAATGTCATTTTTTCAGGGAATGAAAGGACTAGTTTTTTTCTAATCTATCCTGAAAAATAAACCAACTGAATTGGCTTGGGCGATTTTCCTTAACTTGAACCCGCAAACTACCGCATCTGCTTATGAAGTTGATTACTTCTCGTCTATTGGTATTATTTCTTGGTGTAAGCTTAGCTGCCTGTAATTCGGCTATGCAAACTGCCGAAAAACATTACGACAATGGCGAGTATGAACTAGCCATTAAATCATTTAAAAAGGCGGCTACTCAAGACCCGGCAAAAGCAAATCTCTTAATTGCAGAAAGTTACCGCAGGTCGAATCGCTTGCCTCAGTCGGCTGAGTATTATCAGAAAGCCCTGGAGGCTGGCAGTGAAGAACCTACTTTACGGCTATATTATGGATATGCTCTGAAAGCACAGGGGAAATATGCTGCAGCGGCAGATCAGCTGGCTCAGTTCTCCAGACTTTCATTAACCAACCGTTCGCTCTTGACGCTGGCTCGTCGTGAGCTGGAAAACCTGACGCTGATTGATTCGCTCAGCCGGAAAGTTAGTAACTACCTCATTACGGATATTTCCGGCGTAAATACAGAAACATCAGAATTTGCCCCTGTACTGCATAATGACCAGCTGATTTTTACGGCTGCTCGCAAGGACTTAGTGTACAAAGCAAATGGGCAACCAATGCTTGGGCTCTACGAAGCCAAATTGGTTTCACCAACTGAAACGGGCAAGCCTGAATTATTAAGTGAAGCGATTTTTGGCGAAAATATGAATGAGGGCACCCCTGCTTTCTCGAAAGATGGGAAAATGATGATTTTTGCCCGGGGTAACACAGGCCGTTCGAAAGGGAAAGGAAATACCTCCGCAGATGTTGATTTGTACATTAGCCGTAAGACAGAAACGGGTGGTTGGGGCGAACCTCAGCGGTTGGCATTTAGTGATTCTGCTTCATGGGACGGCTCTCCTGCCTTTTCAGTGGATGGCGGCACACTATACTTTGCATCAAACCGGGCCGGTGGCTCAGGTGGGCTCGATTTATGGCGGGTTAATATTGACAAAGCTGGTCGGTTTGGCCGGCCGGCCAATATGGGTCGTGATTTAAATACGCCAGGAAATGAGTTATTTCCGTATGTTTCGCCCGATGCTAAATTATACTTTGCTTCTGACGGTCACCCTGGTTTTGGTGGATTAGATTTGTTTGAGGCAACTCGTAACGAAGGCATTATTGCCGTACAGAATCTGGGTTTACCCTTTAACTCTACCGCTGATGATTTCGGCTTGGTATGGGCGGATTCTACAAGAGGCTACTTTGCTTCTAATCGGGAAGGGGGCAAGGGAGATGACGATATCTATTACTTCACTTCGTCTTCGCAACCCGTGCAAATTGTTAACGTGATTCCGCCAGCGGAACCCATTATGCCTTCGAAACCTGGCCGGACGGTCCGGTATTTCCTGGCGGGAACCGTTATTGATTCCAAAACACAGCAACCACTGGAAGGGGTAAAAGTTACTGTTCTGGACGATAACGAAACGTCGGTAGGCGAAGCCACGACTGGAGCAAATGGCAAGTTTGGCGTATATCCAATTCGGATTGGCCGGGACTATAACATTGTAGTTGAACGACCCGAATACATTAAAAAACAGGAGCTTTTCATCACGGAAGGAAAGCAAATCCCTGAAAAACGCTTAACTAAAATGGTGACAGACACTACCTTATACGCAACCGTAGATATGTTACGTAAAGAAGTAGGGGCAGAGTTGACAAAAACCTTTGGTATTGAACCCATTTATTACGACTTTGATAAATACAACATCCGGGTAGATGCGTCAACAGAACTTGACAAAGTAGTACGCATTATGCAGGATAATCCGGATATAAAAATTGAATTGGGGTCACATACTGACTCGCGTGGTACGAATGCCTACAATGAGCGATTATCGCAACGTCGGGCCGAATCAGCGGTGAATTATATTATTTCAAGAGGTATTTCACCTGAACGAATTACAGCGAAAGGTTATGGAGAAAGTGAATTGATTATTCCAAATGCTCAGACAGAAGAAGAGCATCAGCTTAACCGGCGAACAGAGTTTAAAATTGTTGGTCTACAATAGTTATAGCAGCCTATAATGAACTAAAAGAGCTACTTCACACGAAGTAGCTCTTTTAGTAGGTAGATGTCCGTTTAATAAGTAAATCTTTAAGTAAAAAACATTATTTATGATTTTCGTTGGTTTACCTCCAACCAATGAAAGTACGTTTTCTAGTATTCTTATTTCCTCTCTATTGCTGGGCTCAGGAACCAGTTCGCCCTGAACTGGACGCCGCCGCATTGACCCAACACTTACTGCCTAATCAGTCTGAAAATGTAAGTGATGAGGTACTGGACAATTTGTATCAGTATTATCAGCGGCCATTAGACTTGAATAAAGCTACTTATGAAGATCTTTCGGCTCTATACGTACTATCCGAAAAACAAATTCAGAGATTTTTTGAATACCGAAACCTGAGTGGCTCGCTAGTATCACTGTATGAACTACAGGCTATACCACTTTTTGACCCACTTACGATTCAGAAGTTGCTGCCTTTGGTCAAAGTGGGGAATAGTCGTTTGATAACTGATACAAATCATTACGTGCTTCTTCGGTATGATCAGGTTCTTGAAACCCGGAAAGGCTTCACTTCTCTTACAAAAAACCCTTATCAAGGCCATCCATACCGAATGGTTACTCGTTATAAGGGCTATGCAGCCCGGGATTTCAGTATAGGATTTACGGCTAAACAGGACGCTGGTGAGCCTTTTGTGTGGAATACTTCAACGCACCGGTATGGCGTAGATTTTATCTCTGCTCATGCTCAAATTCAAAATCGGGGTAGACTAAAAAATCTTTCCATGGGTGATTACCAGTTGCAGATCGGACAGGGTCTGATTCTGGCAGGAGGCTTTTACCTGGGGAAAGGTTCTGAACCAGTTTTAACAACCCGGAGAAGCCATCTTGGAGCAAGAGCGTATACATCAACAACCGAATATGGATTTTTTCGAGGAGCTTCCGCAACAGTTCAGTTAATGCCTCAGCTGGAGTTAACCGGATTTTACTCCAGAATTCGCAGAGATGCCAATGTTATCAACGAAGATACCGTAAGTAGTTTACAAACATCAGGTTTGCATCGTACAGATTCAGAGATTGCCGACCGTGGTAGCTTGACTAGCCAGGATTGGGGTGGCCATTTGCGTTGGGTTGGTGGTAGGGGGAGTGTTGGCATTACGTACTTACAAACGAATTACAATAAAGCCCTTCAAAAGGCTAGTAAACTTTACAATCAGTATGAATTTTCGGGAAAGCAAAACGCAGTACTAGGGATAAACTATTCGTATTTGTGGCGAAATCTGAATGTATTCGGCGAAGCTGCCCGGTCTTCTTCAGGTGGCATTGGGATCATTACAGGAGTTTTGGCCAGCTTAAGCCGTCGCTGGGACGCCAGCATGGTTTTCCGAAAGTATGACCGGAACTTTCATACTTTTTATGGAAATGCTTTCGCCGAAAATTCCAGAAATATTAATGAAATGGGCCTATACGGGGGCTTAAAGTATACTCCAAATCGTCGTTGGCAACTGGGTGCTTACCTTGATTATTTCAGTTTTCCATGGTTACGCTATTTAGTAGATAACCCTTCGCAAGGATTTGGGACGTTAGCCCGGGCAAGTTACCGGCCAGTGAAGACGATAACTTGGACGATACAAGGGTTTATGGAACAAAAGGAAAAGAACGTTCCGACTCGGCTTTCAAAAGAAAAACAAACAATCAACACGTATCGGAGTGGTTTTAGTATTGGTTTGGATAGACCCTTATCTAACCGATGGTCAATTAACTCCCGGGCTTTTTATGCACGTTTTACGTATCAGGGTTATTCGCCATCGCAGGGTTTTGCTCTTATTCAGGATGTTCAGACTAAGCTAAATCGCCTTACGCTTACGGGGCGGGTCGCGTATTTTCATACTGACGATTATGATAGCCGTATCTATAGTTATGAGCAGGATGTACTCTATGCGTTTTCGATTCCGGCTTATTCCGATCAGGGTTTACGAAGTTACCTTTTGGTGCATTACCCTTTAAGCCGAAAACTAGATGCCTGGCTGCGGCTGGCAAGAACAAACTTGTTTAACCAGCCGACGATTGGCTCCGCCCTGGATGAAATTGACCATTCACACCGTACGGATTTAAAAGTACAGATTCGGTGGAGATGGTAATTAACAGATAGTGATAGGGTGGATATTCTTTCCACAGGAAACCATTCATTTTTAGTGATGGATTCTGAGAAAATAAGTTCTTTTGTTGCATACTATCACGAATGTTCATGGAAACATTAACACTTCCCATTTATCAGGCTGATGCTTTTACCAATACGCTTTTTAAAGGAAATCCGGCTGCGGTAGTCCCACTCGAAACCTGGTTGCCGAAAGAGAAAATGTTGGCTATTGCCGCTGAAAATAACCTGGCAGAAACGGCTTTTTTTGTGAAAAAAGGCAATGATTTTGACCTGAAATGGTTTACGCCAGCGGTTGAAATTGACTTATGTGGGCACGCAACGCTGGCTTCTGCCCGGATCATCTATGATTTCTTAGGGTATGAAGAAGATGAAATCCGGTTTCATTCAAATTCCGGGATATTAACCGTACGTCGTGCTGGAAATCGGCTTGTCTTGAATTTTCCGGCTAATCCTCCTCAGGTGACAAGTATTCCCGAAGGCTTATTGGAAAGCTTGGGGATTGTAATGCCTATTGAGGTTTTTAAAGCCCGTACCAACGATTACATGGTGGTAGTAGAAAGTGAAGAAAAAGTGGCCTCCTTACATCCAGATCATCGTTCGCTGAAGCGGGTTGGAGCTCGTGGTGTAATCGTTACAGCAGTTGGTAAAAACGCTGGTTTTGTCAGCCGCTTTTTTGCCCCGGGCTCAGGTATTGACGAAGACCCGGTGACGGGCTCTGCTCATACGGTACTAGCACCTTACTGGGCGGAAAAATTAGGTAAAACAGACTTATTCGCTCGCCAAATTTCACCTCGTGGCGGAGATCTTTGGCTAACATTATTAGGAGATCGGGTGGAAATAGCCGGGGAAGCTGTCGTCTATCTGAAGGGAGAAATCTACGTTTAAGTTAATGGTCTTCAGATATAAAAGGCTGTATCATTTAAAAGCTATACTTCATTCGAAGGCTAATATTTTGGCCCAGATCATCTGAATAATAGCGAAAACGATTCAGGTAATCGCGATAGACGGTATTAAACAAGTTAGTGGCCGAAAGACTTATGTTTAATACTTGTTTTGCCCACGTTAGAGAACCCCCAACTGAGGCGTTCCATAGCCAGTAAGCGGCTGGTGGTGGAGCAAAGTCGCCGTTTTCAGGAGCTATCGTTTGTTTTGCTACGTATTGGTATCCTGCCTGTACAAACGGCTTTTGTAAGCCTGACAAGGTTTTCGGCCTTTCCCAGCGAATGGAATTTTCGACACGATCAGGAGGGATTTGAACCATACGGGCATTATTCCGTACATCCTTCGCCCGAACGACTGAATACTTCACCCCCCAATTCCAATTAGGGAGGAGAAGCCAGTTTGCCGAAAAATCAATTCCCTGAAAAACGGCATCTACCTGAGTGTGTTTGAAATAAGGGAATGCCCCACGAATGGTTAAAATCGTTTCGTTCTGAGGTTTCAGGTAAATGAAATTCTGGATATAGTTGCGGTAAACGGATAACTCAGCGGTAAATCTGGAGCCAGTGTATTGAGTCGTGAAATCCAGGTTATAAGCTGTTTCAGGGCGTAGGGTCGAGTCTCCTTTTTCATACGCGGCAGCCCCGTGATGAACCCCATCACTATACAACTCATTGATATTGGGAGGTCGCCAGGCCATGCCGGCATTCAGTCGGCTTTCCCAATTTTCCCCAAAGCGTCGGGTTGCTCCAATCGTGCCAGAAACATTACCAAAGTTTAAATATTTGTAAACGATAACGCCACGCTTAGGAAAAGTAGTTACCCGCACATAGCGATAATCATAACGAAAGCCCCCTTCGAGTTCCCACTGATTAGCCGTATATTTCTCTAACCAGAATATACCCGCAGAGACCTGACGAAAGTTAGGAATCAGTGGGCGACCATATACCAGGTTCCGTTGATACTGGAGGCTCATACCCGCTGAACCTTTTAATTTACTGGCAATGGGTTGATGCTCCCAAAGTAAATCACCAGAGTAAGTACTGAGCTCGAAATGCAGTTCGGGTTGATTTAAAGCAGCGATGCTATCAGTATACGAACGATGCAAGTCATACTCTGATCGGCTGTTTTGCTGATGGGCAAGTGTAAAGGTGAATATAGCACTTTGGGCAGTGGTATGAGTTACCTTCAGTTTTTGCAGATTGTGAGAGACATCCTGATAAGGCCTGCCAATTTTATAGCTGAAGCCACTTTTAATAAAGGGCTCTCCGTTTTCCAGCACTCGTTGTAAATCATCCAGGCTACCGATGTGCGAGCCAGTAAAAATACCAATTTCGGTATGGAACTGACTGACGAATAACTCAGATGCCCAAGAGCCTCTTCGATAACCAGCGGCAAGAGAAAAATTGCGTTCGGAAATACCGGTGTTAGCTAAAAAATAACGAGGCGTACGGCTATTGCCACCACGCTTTAATGTTCCCTGAACTCGCCAGCTGAAGCCTGAAATAGGTTTAATACCCCCTTCCAACAAAACAGAACTCATTCCTTGACGCCCATTCGTAAAGCCAATGAGGGTTGCCTCTCCGTGAACAGCAGCTTGCTGAGGCAATGGGGCAGGTTCTACCAATACAACACCCCCGATGGCTTCGGGGCCATATCGAACCCCAGCGGCTCCTTTAACAACAGTAAGCCGTTTGGCAACAAACGGATCAATTTCAGGGGCGTGTTCGCTACCCCATTGCTGCCCTTCCTGACGTGTGCCGTTATTTAAAATTAAAACACGATTGGAGTGTAATCCATGAATAATAGGTTTACCAATACTATTTCCGGTTTGAAGGGTGGTAACACCAGTAACGTTCTGAAGGGCTTCGGCCAGTGTTTTACCGCGTGTTTGATCCAGAAGGGGCCCTTCCAGTACCGTACGTGGTAAGGTAGATTCCTCTTGTTTGTGAGCGGTAACTACTACGTCCTGTAAATGAATATCGGCTTCCTGAAGATGTAAATCCTGCTCTTGTTCTTCGTGGATAAGATTAGTACGAATGGTATCGGTCTGATAACCTATCAAACGACAAATTAATGAGTAATGTCCCTGGTAAAGATTCTGAAACTCATAACGTCCACTTCGATCGGTTATACTGGATCGATTAGAGCCCACTAATAAAATGATGGCTCCGGCGACGGGTTGTCTGGATTGTTTTTCAATCACCTGTCCACGTAATGTGCAATGCTGGGCTAAAGTTGGTAGACAAACCAAACTCAAAAAGAGACAAACTAAAATGGATTTCATTCATTCTACCAGGAAGCAGAATACAAATATAGCTCAATTGCAACTATGTTGCAATTGAGCTATTCCATTCTTTCTCTATGTGCTCTTTGTTTAAGTGAAAAAAAAATCCTCAAAAAGATGGCCTAATTTTTTACTCAGTTGATGACAACTCTCTATTACTTGCAATAGTCATAGAATTCCATCATTAATAACTAAATCGATACTAACTCGTCACGCGATATCTAATCTGTTCGAATTAAACTTGGTTAGTTTTAAACAATATAAGCGATTTTCTGACTCATGACCACTCTTGAATTTTCTCATCACATTGGCCATTTATCTAAGTCATTGAGACCTTTCGCCATGAGGTTAACGAAAGACGCTGAAGATGCAAATGATTTATTACAGGATACTCTTTTAAAAGCCATGACCAATCGTGATAAGTATGCTGATGGCACCAACCTGAAAGCGTGGCTTTACACGATTATGAAGAATACCTTTATTACCAATTATCAGAGAATGCTACGTAAAAATACCTTTATTGATAAATCTGATAATTTGCATTATATTGATACAAAGGTGAATAGCACCGAAAACCTTGCTTACTCGACCTTCACTATGGAAGACATTAACAAAGCCCTGTATTATCTGGATAGTACGTATAAAGATCCGTTTATGATGTACTACCGAGGGTTTAAATACCATGAAATTGCCGAACGCCTTGAAATTCCAATTGGAACTGTGAAGAACCGGATTCACTTGGCTCGTAAAGAATTAAAAGATCGCCTCCACGTATATGAGTATGCTAACTAATAGTAATGCAGGTCAGAAAACAGTAAATAGATTGAGTCGTCCTAATATAGGTTGACAAGTTTAGGATTGTCCCAGTTGCTTG
>JASGGE010000039.1:0-26956 GCA_047605205.1 Siphonobacter sp. | reverse complement strand
CCTTTGTTCTAGCGTTTATCAACAAACATTGATGGTTATCAGTTATTAACCGTTCGATTCGGGGTTCCTTCGTGGCTTTTTTGCTGTGATCCGATGGCCATCAATTTTCTTTTCATTTAAAAATGGCTTTCTCGAAAGCTCGTTAAATCTTCATTGAAATGACCACTGAAAAGTATAGCATCGGGATGATTGGGCTGGGTACGATGGGACGTAATCTTCTGCTCAATATGGCCGATCACGGCGTAGCTGTTGCTGGCTATGACACGGATGCATCCAAATCTGCATTACTGGAAACCGAGGGGAAGGATCGGAACGTAAAAGGCTTCACTTCACTCCCTGATTTTGTCAATAGTTTGTCTGGTCCGCGTACCATTATTATGCTGGTTCCTGCTGGAAAAGTCGTTGATACCGTAATTGGTAATCTGGAGCCACTCTTAGACAAAGGCGATCTGATTATTGATGCCGGAAATTCACATTTTACGGATACCAACCGTCGAGTAGCGGAATTGCAGAGCAAAGGACTACATTTTTTTGGAATGGGGGTTTCGGGTGGAGAAGAAGGGGCCCGCTTTGGACCCAGTATGATGCCCGGCGGAGACAAGCAGGCATATGAGGTAGTAAAACCCATTTTTGAAGCCATTGCAGCTAAGGTAGAGGGTGTTCCCTGTGTAACCTACATTGGCCCTGGAGCTTCGGGACATTTTGTGAAAATGGTTCACAATGGTATCGAATACGGCCTTATGCAGCTTATTGCTGAAACCTATGGCTTAATGAAAACGGGTCTTAAACTTGATAACGCAGCCATTGGAAAAGTGTTTGGTGAATGGAACGAAGGCCGTTTGAAGTCATTCCTGATTGAAATTACCAAAGACATATTTGCTTATCGGGCTCCTGGTGCTGATCATGAGCTACTGGATGACATTAAAGACGAAGCAAAAGCAAAAGGCACTGGCAAGTGGACTTCGCAGTCGGCAATGGACTTAGAAGTGCCGATTTCAACGATTGACACAGCCGTTGAAATGAGGGATCTTTCCAAGTACAAAAAACTTCGCGAACAGGCCTCAGACCTCTATACTATTGATGGGGAGAAAATAGATATCACCAGGGAAGAATTTCTGGTCGCCCTCGAACAGGCCTTTTACCTGAGCATGGTAGTAACCTACGCCCAAGGTATGCATATGCTCTCTAAGGCTTCGGCAGCGTATGGTTACGAACTGAAACTCGATGAAATCGCTAAAATCTGGCGGGGCGGATGTATCATCCGATCGGAGTTTTTGAATAATATCTATCAGGCATACAATCAGAATCCTGCATTGGAACATCTTCTGCTGGATGAGAACGTAGCTTTACTGGTAAACGAATCATTACTTAATGCCCGTAAAGTAGTAGCAACGGGTATCAAGGCTGGCATTGCTATACCTGCTTATGCCTCATCCTTAAGTTATTTTGAAGCTTTCCGGACGAAACGGCTACCTTCCAACCTAATTCAGGCTCAACGTGACTACTTCGGTGCTCATACCTATGAGCTGGTTGGAAAAGAAGGTGTTTTCCATACTGAGTGGCAGAAATAAATGGATTTCTTTCTTCTTGATCATGCTCGTTGTGCCTAACACTGCAACGAGTATGATTCCCTGTAAAACTATGGAAAAAATGGAATCAACACCCACCATATTTATCATATTTGGCGGTACCGGGGATTTAAATTCCCGGAAGCTGGCCCCGGCATTATATAACTTATATCTGGATGGTTATCTGCCTAAACAATTTGCCATTATCGGTACGGGTCGGACCAAACTAACTGACGAAGAATTTAATACAAATTTGCTGGATGGTATTAATCAGTTTTCCCGTCGGGGTAAAGCTGATCCTGAAAAATGGAAAACTTTTTCAGATCACATCGTTTACCAGATTTCTGACCTAAAGGATACCAAAACCTATGGGGAGTTTGGTGATAAAATTGAAAAGTATAATAAGGAGTGGAATACAAAGGCCAATGTTATATTTTACCTGGCGGTATCTCCGAATTTCTTTCCCATTATTGCTGAAAATATTTCACAGGCGAAACTCGCTACCGACACCGAGCGTACGCGTATTGTGATCGAAAAACCGTTTGGTCACGATCTGGAGTCGGCTAAGGAACTAAACGCTCAGTTAGCCCGTATCTTCGACGAACGCCAGATTTACCGCATTGACCATTACCTGGGAAAAGAAACGGTGCAGAATATTCTGGCTTTTCGCTTTGCAAATTCTATTCTGGAGCCAATCTGGAACCGGAATCACATTGAACACGTACAGATCTCGGTAACTGAACAACTCGGGGTGGAAGAACGGGGGGATTACTATGAAGGAGCCGGTGCTTTACGTGACATGATTCAGAATCATTTGTTACAATTACTGTGCCTCATGGCGATGGAACCCCCAACTAGTTTTAGTGCCGATGAAGTTCGTAACGGTAAAGTAGAGGTACTGAAAGCCATGCGAAAGTTTACGGCTGAAGATGTACGACTTTCAGCCGTACGAGGCCAGTATGGCAGTGGCTGGATCCAGGGTAAAGAAGTTCCCGGCTATCGGGAAGAGGCTAAAGTAAGCCCTCAATCGAATACGGAAACCTTTGCGGCTATAAAGTTTTTTATTGACAACTGGCGTTGGAAAGATGTACCTTTTTACCTGCGTACCGGGAAACGAATGCATCAGTCGGCTTCAGTAATCAGCATTCAGTTTAAGGAAGTTCCCCATTTTATTTTCCCATCAGGAACCACCGAAAGCGTTCCTCAAAACCGACTGATTATCAGTATTCAGCCCGAAATGAGTATCCGTTTGCAGGTGCAAGCCAAGCGGCCCGGGCTGGATATGATTATCAATACCGTTGACATGGTATTTGATTACAAAGGTACTTATACAACTCAGGCTCCTGAAGCCTACGAGACCCTGTTGCTTGATACTATGCTAGGTGATCAGACCCTCTTTATGCGGGGTGATCAGGTAGAAGTTGCCTGGGATCTACTCATGCCCGTACTGAATACCTGGGCGGCTAAACCAAGTTTAAATTTCCCGAATTATGCCGCAGATTCATGGGGCCCTGAAGCGGCCGAAGCCTTGGTAGCTCGCGACGGTTTTCATTGGTTTTCATTACCGGTGAGTAATAAAAAATAAAGTCTTACCCGAATAGAAAGGTTAACCATAAAATATACATGCTGCTAAGCTTTCTATTCGGGTAGATAAGCACAATCTCACATGAAAATAAATGTATTTGATACGCTTGACGAGACAATTTCGGGGATTGCAGCGTATTTTCTCGAGACGGGTCGTAAGGCTATTGAGGCAAAAGGACGATTTGCCGTTGCGTTATCCGGAGGTAGTTCACCAAAGAAATTGTACGAATTTCTGGCTGCCAAACATGCTCAGTCTATCGACTGGCAAAAGATTGATTTCTTTTTCGGGGATGAGCGAAATGTGCCACATGATCACGCGGAGAGCAATTATCGAATGGTCAAAACCGCCTTATTCAATCCACTTCAGATTAACCCTTTGCAAATTTTTCCAGTAGACACCTCACTAGGGCCAGACAAGGCAGGTGAAATGTATACCCAGACTGTTGCTCAATACTTTAACAATGGCGAGCAACGCTTTGATCTGATTCTGTTGGGTTTGGGAGACAATTCACATACGGCCTCTTTATTCCCTTATACCTCAATCTTAAGTGACGAAACGGTATCGGTAAAATCGGTTTTTCTTGAACAGGAAAAAGTATATCGCATTTCCTTCACGGCAGCCTTAATTAATGAAGCTTTTCACGTAGCTTATCTGGTATATGGTAAGGGTAAAGCTGAAGCGGTACATCATGTTATTGAAGATGCTGAGAACATTCAGGAATACCCAGCTCAGTTAATTGCTCCCTTAGATGGCGATTTACAATGGTTTCTGGATACAGAAGCTGCTTCTGCACTTTCCAAATCAAGTACATAAAGAACAGGAAATACGAAACCACATTGTTCTTCTGAAAACCGCTGATGATCTGTCATTGGCGGTTTTTGTTTCACTATCAATAGAAATTAATTCGTGTTTGCCTAGGTGGGCTTCATTTTAACATATGCCCGGCTTTGAGTATGTTTAAAGGCCTTAACCAGTAAATAAACCCCAATGCGAACAGCTACATACGAAAAATTTAATCACCTCTGGCACCTGGTTGGTAATACGCCGATGCTGGAACTATTCTATACCTATCAGGGAGAGCTACGCTCTTTATATGTGAAATGTGAGCACTATAATCTGACAGGGAGTATCAAAGACCGGATGGCTCTATACGTACTTCAGCAGGCTTACCAACATCAAACCATTCAGCCCGGAGACCGGATTGTAGAAGCAACTAGCGGTAGTACGGGTATTGCTTTTTCGGCCGTAGGCAGAGCATTAGGCCACCCCGTAACCATCATTATGCCTGCCGGCATCAGTCAGGAACGCATTGATATTATTAAGAGCCTCGGAGCGGATATTATGCTCTTTACGAAAGAGAAAGGCGGTTTTATGGGAGCTCTTAAACGTTCGGAGGAAATGGCTGCTGCTGATAGTCATATCTTTTTGCCCAGGCAATTTGCTAACAAATACAATGCAGAGGCTCATACTGTGACGACGGGTAAGGAAATCTGGATGCAGATGCAAAGTGTTGATCTTACGCCGGATGCCTTCGTGGCGGGCGTAGGCACGGGTGGAACTGTCATGGGCGTAGGGCGGTATCTGAAAGCTCGCCATCCGTCCATTAAAATTCACCCGCTTGAGCCTGCCGAATCACCCACTTTATCGGTAGGACATAAAACAGGGACACATCGTATTATGGGACTGTTTGATGAATTTATTCCCGACCTGGTTCAGCTGAATGAGCTGGACGAAGTGGTTCAGGCAAACGATGGTGATTCAATCATTGTGGCTCAGAAACTAGCTATTCAACTGGGTTTGGCTGTAGGGATATCTTCGGGAGCCAATTTGATCGGAGCCATTAAGATTCAAAATAAAATGGGTGCAAATACCAAAATTGTGACAATTCTGTGTGACGATAACAAGAAATATCTGAGTACAGATCTGGTTAAGGATGAGCCTTTGAAACCTGGTTATCTGGCTCCTGATATTGAATTTGTGGATTATCGCCCCATAAGTCGGTTGGCAGGTGGCGTACCTCGAGTTGTTTAATGCCCAAAAAGTACGGAGCTGGTCAAAAAACATAGTGTAAAGGAATCGCTTTCCAGCGATTCTTTTACAAATAAATATCTACCATTCTTTGCCAATCTTCAGCCTGATGGGCTATACCACCCCAAATAAATAATTGATAGGGAATTTTCTTTTCACTGAGTGTGTAAGCAAGCTTTAAATTACTGTCCAGAAAAGGATCATCCTCACCAATGGTAAATACAATTTCAAGTTGCCGTAAGGAAGCCAGGATTTGTTCGTCGTCCAGAAGTGGCAGGAAGTGATTAGGTGTATGATAATAAATGTTTTTATCGTAATACCCATCGAACAAATCCCTAAACCACGAGACCGGCATTGACAAATCATATCGGCCACTAAAAGCCACAATTTTATTAAATACATCAGGATGCCTCAACCCAATGTTCATGGCGTGGAAAGCTCCAAAGCTACAGCCGTGAACAATTAAGTAAGGATCGGGGTTTTCCTGCTCGGTGAACGGAAGAACCTCTTCGAGAATGTAGTGTTCGTACTCAATGTGTTTCAGAATCCGCTGTTCAGGCAAAAGCGAACGGTCATATAAGCTTTCGGCGTCAATACTATCCACACAGAAGAGCTGAAGCCAGCCGTTCTCAATCTTGTCCGCAAGAACATTGATAAGTCCCATGTCTTCGTATTCGTAGAAACGTCCACGGCGGGTTGGAAAAACGAGTACTCGGGTTCCGGCATGGCCAAAAATGAGTAATTCCATGTCTCGGTTGAGTCGCGGACTAAACCGTTTCGAGTACATACGAGTCATAACAGGTGAATAGATTGTTCAAATTTCGACCGTTTTCAATTCCACCCCTCTTATCAATGTATAAACAATTTGTTAAGCGTTCTGTTGCTGGCAAATGAAAGCCTGGTCGAGTATTGCTCTTTTCCAGATTTCATAACCCTGGCGATTCATATGCAGGCCATCGGGATCAAATAATTCCTGCCGGGGCAAGCCGTTGGTATTCAACATTTTAGTGTTAATATCAATATACTGCGTGTAAGGCAGATTTTCGATTTCTTTAGCGATGAGTGAATTTGCATATCGAATGCGATCGATGATTGACCAGCGAACCGGGCTTGGCTTGATGCTAAGGAAGGTTAGGGGAACTTCAGGAAAATACTCTCTTACCTTCTGATGTAAGCTGCAAAAGAACAGATATACTTCTTCAGCCAGGCGTCCATCTCCCAAATCGTTATCACCTGCATAGAAAATAATAGCCTGCGGATTAGCAGGAACTACGATACGTTCGAAAAACCAGGTGCACGCCGCTAAAGTTGAGCCCCCAAAACCCAGATTCAGTGTTTTAAGAGTAGGGAAATCCTGGGCGAGTGTCTCCCAAAGGCGAATGGAAGAACTTCCATAGAAGACAACGGATCCTGAAGCATCAAGTAAATTGCCTACTTTTTGTTCGAGGTGCTGAACCTCTTCTTCGTACCAAAACATATCGATCAAAACAATGGTTTAGCAAGGTACAATATGGAAGGGATAATCTGGAAATTAGGGTAAGCTTATGTTATGAAAAGGGAGTCGGCATAACTAATAAAACGTGACTTGCTCGGAATAAGAAATACTTGCTAGATTTTTAAAGTCATTTGAATTGTATAATTTTCGAATATGGAAAGAGAAGGCATTTTAGCGTTTTATCAACGTATTAAATATGATACCCGGGAACAGATTTCGCAGGAACATCCGCATATCAATGTATTTGAACGGGCAAGTTGTAAGGGGGCCCATCCGTATTCCCGGCGGGATTATTACAAAGTCACTTTCATTATCGGAACGGGTAGGTTGGAATATGCCGACCGGGTAATTACCATTGACCGTCCGGCCTTGTTATTTTCCAATCCATTCATTCCTTACTTTTGGCAGCCCCTTTCACAAGACCAGGAAGGCTGGTTTGCCATTTTCAATAAGGCTTTCTTACATCAGCGGGATGAATTCTTGACGGAATTACCCATGTTCCAGATGGGTGGTCAACTCGTCTATTTCCCGCAGGAATCTGCCATGAATGAAATTTCGGGAATTTTTCGTAAGATGATGGAGGAAAACGTATCTCTATATCCCTTCAAACATGATGTACTGCGTAGCTATCTGCATCTGCTTGTTCATCAGGCTCTTAAAATGCAGCCTGTTCGTGACTACGGCCCTCCATTGAATGCTTCTGCACGAATTACTACGCTTTTTCTGGAACTACTCGAACGACAGTTTCCCATTGATTCAATGCAAAATCAGCTTCGTCTTCGTTCAGCTAATGATTTTGCCCGCCAGCTTTCGGTTCATACCAATCACCTTAATCGATCAGTACGTGAAATTACGGGCAAGACGACTACCGAGCATATCACTTCCCGTATCATTCTGGAAGCGAATGAATTGCTCAGCCATAGTGATTGGTCGGTAGCTGAAATAGCTACTTGCCTGGGTTTTGAATATCCTAGTTATTTCAATAACTTTTATAAGAAAGCTACGGGTAAAACGCCCAAAGAAGTTCGAATAAAAATTGTTTGAAATTTATAATTATCTGTTTGAATTCTTTTTTTCTCCAACGGGAATCAACTCTACTTTTGCTTCTGTTAATGAACAAATACATATGCATTATAGAGCACTAGGAAATACCGGAGAAAGTTTGTCAGCTATTGGGCTGGGTTGTATGGGCATGAGCTTTGGCTATGGCCCTGCCGATGAGAAACAAAGCATCGCTACATTGGAACGTTCCCTTGAACTTGGAATCAACTTCTGGGATACAGCCGATATGTATGGAAATGGAGCTAACGAAGAACTACTGGCCAAAATGCTTCGTACCTGTCGTAACCAGATTTTCATTGCCACTAAATTCGGCTTCCGCTTCAAGGATGGCGTTGTAGGTAGCAGTGCTGCCGCTGGAACCTACTTTGATGGATCACCATCATGGATGAAGGTTGCTGTAGAAGCTAGCCTGAAACGTTTAAAGATTGATACCATAGACCTGTATTATGCCCACCGCATTGATCCGCAGGTTCCCGTTGAAGAGACTGTAGGAGCCATGGCCGACCTGGTGAAAGAAGGCAAAGTGCGTTATATTGGTCTTTCTGAAGCCTCTGCTGAATCCATCCGTAAAGCTCACCGGGTTCATCCGATTACGGCTCTGCAATCTGAATACTCGCTACTGACCCGGGATCTGGAAGATGAAATTCTTCCTACTATTCGTGAACTGGGAATTACTCTGGTGCCTTACTCTCCGCTGGCGAGAGGTCTGTTTGACAATATTACCCAAACAGAACAACTGGCTCAGGACGATTTTCGCTGGTCATTGCCTCGTTATCAGTCGGAACACCTTGATAATAATCGTAAACTCGCCGAAGGACTTCAGCGGCTGGCGGCTGAAAAAGGACTTAAAGGAACTCAGTTGGCTTTAGCGTGGGTATTGGCTCAGGGGCAGGATATTATTCCTATTCCGGGAACAAAACGTATTTCGTATCTGGAAGAAAATGTGGCTGCTGCTGAAGTACAACTTTCATCTGATGATATGTCTGCCATTGAAAAGCTGCTTCATCAGTATCCTAATACAGGTGAACGGTACAGCGAAGCTTCTATGAGACTTGTTAACAATTAATCGAATTTTACTACTCAGGTTTTCCTGAACTGCCAGAAAACCTGAGTAGTAAAGCAATCAGTTGATATGCTATGGGTTAGTCGACCAAAGACCTGCTTCCTTAATAAATACCCGACGGTTCAGTTTGAGCTGGGCAATTACTAATTCAGCCAAATCTTCGGGCTGAGCCACTTTATCGGGATTGCCATCTGTCAGGTTAAGTTCTATGGCTAAATCGGTGGCAATAGTACTTGGCGTTAAGACACTTACCCTGATGTTATGCTTACGTACTTCCTGCATAAGTGATTCGGTTAAGCCAATCACTCCAAATTTTGCCGCACTATAAGCACTCGTTAAGGCAGCCCCACGCTGACCCGCCGTAGAAGAAATGTTGATAATATCGCCAGTTTTAGCGTCAATCATACCCGGTAATACCGCTCGGGTGGTATAGTAAGTGCCGAGCAGGTTAACTTTGATGATGTTTTCCCATGTTTCGGGTTCAAGATCAAGAAAGGTACCGAATGAGGCCGTTCCCGCATTATTGATCAGAATATCAATAGAACCTAATCTATTTTTGATTTGCTCTACTGCAATGGTTACGGCTGTACGGTCAGCAATATCGGCGGCACAGGTAACTGCTTTCACGCCAAGGGCTTTCACTTCAGCGGCTAATTCAGATAAATCTTTCTCAGAACGAGCTAACAAGCCCACATTAACCCCTTCGGCGGCTAAAGCTAATGTAATGGCCCGACCAATACCCCTGCTGGCTCCCGTAATGAGGGCGTTCTTTCCCTGTAATGATTGCATAGTGATGAATGGTTAATTTTCTTCGAAACAGGAGATAGGCTCTAAATAGTTTCGTAAAAAATAACGTTGAACGGTATTCATTTCCGTTCAGCGTTATAAAATGTGACTAATACGTTTTTATTTCAGTTCTTTCAGAATTTCATCAATCGCACGATCCAGCTGAGGTTCTTTTCCTTCCATCCGGTCAATAAAAGTTTGCTTCACCGTAATGTCGGGTTGTACGCCTTCACGCTCCAGATTTTTGCCATCCAGAGTAAAGCAACCCCAGGAAGGTAAGCGATAGAATGAGCCATCGACCAGCCCTTTTCCGGATGTAAAGATGATCCAGCGGTAGGTTTCTGTGCCAATAATTTTCCCCAGTTTCAGGGCTTTGAATCCGGCGGCTGTCATTTCAGCGTCACTTAACGATTGCTCGTTAATTAACAAAACAATTGGTTTACCTGATGGACTAAAATTGGGCTGGGGTGAAAGAGCTCCGCCGCGATATTGCCACTGTAGATAAGGACGCTGGCTGAGAAAATTTAAAACTAAATCATGTACGTTCCCTCCGGTGTTATAACGTAGGTCCAGAATCAAGGCATCTTTCTGATTCCAGTCACGGGTCATGTCAACTACAAATTTCTCATATTCAGGCATACCCATGTTTTTCATATGGACATAAGCGATGCGGTTTTTACTTTTTGTATCCACATACTTTTGATTCTGGTCAATCCACTCATCATATAACTGGTTCATTAATAGGGTAGATGGCTCCGGATGCACCTTCACATCGTAGGGTTTTCCCTGCCGGGAGAAGGTCAGTTCCATTTCCTGATCAAGTGAGGGCTGCTGGAAATAAAAGTCCCGGTTTTTCTTGGGATCAATGGTTTCACCATTGACTTTTACCAGAATATCGCCGGGTTTTACAGGGTTATTCTGACGATCCAGTGGACTGTTTTTAACAATGCTTTTTACCTGGTAGGGATTATCATCTTCAAACAAAATACCAGGTGTTAGAGTACGGGTAGAATAAAAGTTTGTTTCTTCCTGCCCAAAACTGCTAAAGCCTGTATGTGATGAATTTAGCTCACCCAGCATGTCGTTCATGAGGGCCCGGAAATCCGCACGATTGTTTACACGAGGTACAAAAGCTTCGTATTTTGCCCGTACCGATTTCCAGTCGGTTCCGTGGAAAGTGGCATTGTAAAAATTCTCTTCTATGTTCGCCCAGGTTTCCTGGAACATTTGCTGAAACTCTTCTTCAAAGTTTTTGCGAAAGGTAAACTTAATGTCGATTTTGTCAACCTTGTTCGCATCCAGATTCAGTTTGTGAATGGCTCCCGCTATCAGAACAAAGTACTTACCATCTACCTGGTTGAAGTCTGATACCTGAGCAGTGCCTTCGATTTTTTCCGTTTTATTAGGAACAAAAGGTTCAATAGTTGTTTTCCAGAGCGAATTGCGACCTCCGTCATGATCCGAAACGTACAGAACAAAGGTTTTCTGGTCTTTTTGCAGAACGATTGGAGTAGTGGCTTCACCAAAATTTGGGCTAATCTGTTCAAGACGATCCATTAAGCCATCAAAATCAATCGGATCGATTTTCTTAGGCTCTTCTGTTTTAGCTTTAGATGTATCAGGTTTTGTTTCTTTTTTCTCGTCTTTTTTGAATAAGTCAGCAAATTTGTCCGACTTATAAGGCGGATCGATTTTGCTGAGGGGCATCCGATAAATGTGGGCATCATTCATCCCGAATGGATAGGAAGGTTTCAGCCGATTGCTGGAGAAATAAATATATTTTCCATCTGGTGACCAATAGGGAGAGGCTTCTGTTACACCCGTATTGGTAAGATTATAGGTTTTATCATCGGAAAGCTTATGGATAAAAATGTCCTGCTCAAAATTCCGGTGAGAGGTGAACAGTACATATTCATTATTCGGTGAAAACATGGGTGAAGAATTCTGGAAAGCCCATAGTTCTTCTTTTACCAGAGTTTTTGAAGTATTTGTTTTGAGGTCAATCAACCGGACTTCATCTCGTCCGCTTAGATAGACGCCTTTACTGCGGTCTTTACTCAGGGTAAGGTCACGATTATTTCGCAGCTCATTAGTTAAGGCTTTTTCAGCACCTGATCCATCCGCAGGAATGGAGAAATAGTTCTGATAGCCATTCACGGTTTGACTAAAAACAAGCGTCTGGTTATCTGCTAACCACTTTACTTCCAACACCCGCCCCAATGCATTGGTATTGAGCTGCTTTACATATTTACCTTCAATGTCTGATACGAAAAGTTTACCTCGTGACGAGAACGCAATTTTTCTGGTATCCGGGGAAACATCGAAGAAATTAATGTTGGCTGCAACGTTGAAATCCTGAGCCTTGGGTAACGTGAAGTTTCGGGAAATGATGGGTTTTAAGGCTTCTGCTTTTTTGCTGGCTACATCATATATCCAGAGTTGATAGTCTTTTTCGAAAACAACTTTCTGACCATTCGCACTGACCTGAGGCCGTTTAATAGCTTCTTTAAAATGAGTTAATGCCGTTTTTTTACCGGTTAGAAAGGTATAGAGGTTATACTCGCCATTTTCTTCGTCAGAAGCAAAATAGATATTCCCCGATTTGTCCAGGGTTGCCCAAAGGTCTTTCCCCAAATAATCAGTATACTGTTTATAGACCTTGGTTTTTTTATTATAAGACTGAATATCAGGATTAAAAAGCCCTTTATATCCTTTTCGATAGGCCTGATTGTCACTTTCCCAGGTATCGTTGAAAAACAATTCGCCTGAAGTAGGATGTTCCGAAATGTTATGAATACGATTAAAGAAATGGCCAAATACTCGTTTAGGGGTTCCTCCATCTATCGTAATGGTGTAAGCGGTACCCATATTATAGGCACTGGACTCAAAGTAAATGGTCTTTGAATCCCAGCCCCAACTATCTACGGTTTCATTACTGTCGTGAAAGGTTAGCTGACGAATTTCACCGCCTTCCGCGGGCATAATATAAACATCTGCGTTGCCATATTGCGTACCGCTAAAGGCAATCCATTTGCCATCGGGAGAAAAACGGGCACGCGTTTCGTTTCCTTGCATGGCCGTAAGCCGGGTACTGATACCAGAGCTGAGATCGGTTTTCCAGAGATCGTTTTCAAACGTAAAAACAACGGTTTTAGCGTCTGGACTAATGGCAGGGTAAGACGCAAAATAAACCTCCTGGGCGGCAACCTGCGAGAATCCCGCGGAGAGAAGCAAGGCAGAACAAAGTAATTTTCGCGTCATACGATGGAGAATGAAGTGTTTTTCGAAAGATACAAGAGTTTTCAGTTGCCTGTTTTTAAACAGACGATAGTTTCCAATGCTTCGTATAGAAGAAAAGTCAATTAAATCTGTTTATAATGGTAAAAAGAATTATCATCATAACTATCCTGGCTTATAAACAATGAATAGCGGGAAAGTCTCCCGCTATTCATTGTGTGTATGGGTAGAAACGCAATGAAGCGTAGCCATTTATAAATTTCTTACCTTAATATTTTTCCAGCGAACTTTAATCCCGCCGCCATCATGAATTTGCAGGGCAATGCTTCCAGTGCGTGAGCCAAAGGCTGGGTCAGTAAAGTTTACCATTTCCTGTCCGTTGAGCCAGGAAATAACAGTATTTCCCTGAACTTTGATTTTCATCGTATTCCATTCTCCCATTTTAAGGGCTTTGTCTTTTTCAGGATCGGGTTTAATCAGCCAGCCACGACCGTACGATTCGTAAATACCTCCCGTTGAATGATCGGGAGGAGCTACTTCAACCTGCCAGCCCGAAACTTTGGTGCCTTCTACCGACGAATGAAAAAACACGCCACTATTTCCATTAGCTTCCTGTTTGAATTCCACTTCCAGTTCAAAATCTTTGAATTGTTCTTCGGTGGCTAAATAGCCATATTGTTTGTCAGGACCGCTTTCACAGATGAGTTCGCCTTTTTCAACGTACCATTTTTCGGTTCCATATATTTTCCATCCGGTTAAATCTTTATGGTTGAACAGCGATATCCACTTGTCTTTGGCAGGTATGGCGGCAACAAAAAGTAAGCTGAGGGAGGTAATCACAACAAGTAGTTTTTGCATGGTAAAGAGCTTCGTTAAATGAATGTAATGAATATAAAAAAGGGTTTAACATTCATATGGCAATATAAACGTTAAACCCTTTTAATTGGTTATAAACCGTATTATTCAATTGTAATTACCCAGTCATCCTGTTCGACAACCGTATTTTCAGGTAAGGCCACTTCAGTTACTTTACCTGCTGATGGTGCCGCCACGATACTTTCCATTTTCATGGCTTCGATGACGAAAAGAGGCTGATTTTTCTTGACGTCATCACCCACTTTCACCTGAATACGCACCAGGCGTCCTTGAAGAGGGGCTCCAATCTGACCGGCTTTGGTTACTTTCTGGTTTTGTGGTTTAGTAGCCTGGAAGGTGTTATCCTTGATTAAAATCCGGCGGGCCTGCCCGTTCAGATCAAAGGTTACTGTTCGATGGCCCGCTTCGTCTGGTTCAGATACATACGACAGTTTAATCATGATGGTCTTCCCTTCTTCAATGGTTACCAGCACTTCCTCATCTTGCTTTAAGCCATAGAAGAATGCGGGTGTCGGGAGTTTACTGACATCTCCATATCGATCGGAAGCTACGTAGAAATCTTCATAGACTTTCGGATACATTTTGTAGCTCAGGTAATCCAGGAAGGCCCCGTCGTTGCCCATATAGAATTCCGCATTTGGGAATTTCTTCTTGAATGCTTCAAAGTCAGCTTCGATATCCAATGGAGGTAAGCTATCATTCGGACGGCCAGTAATGGGCTGGTCATCTTTCAAAACCAACTTTTGCAGTTTTTCTGGAAAACCCCCTGTTGGCTGCCCAAGTTCACCTTTAAAAAATCCTTTTACAGATTCAGGAAAACTTAATGACTCGCCCCGGAGGAACACTTCGTCAGAAGTTAAGTTATTGGCAGTCATGAAGATAGCCATATCACCTACTACTTTTGAAGAAGGTGTAACCTTAACAATATCACCAAAAAGCTGATTAGCAGTGATGTAATTCTTTTTCAGTACTTCAAACTGATCACCTACGCCTAATGCAATAGCCTGTTGACGTAAATTTGAGAATTGTCCGCCAGGAACTTCATTATCATATACTTCTGCGGAGCCCGCTTTCATACCACTTTCAAACGGATAATAATACTCCCGAACGTCTTCCCAATACGTTGAGAATTTATTAAGCAATTGTAAATCGATAGGATGCTCACGTTCGTGGCCCTGCATCATGGCTACAACCGAGTTGAAGTTGGGTTGAGCCGTCAAACCTGACATGGCAGCCAGTGAACAGTCTACAATATCAACACCTGCTTCAATGGCTTTCAGATATGTAGCGGGCTGAATAGAAGCAGTGTCATGCGTGTGAAGATGCACGGGAATTGAAACGGCTTTCTTTAACTCGGCGACAAGAATAGCCGCCTGCTGTGGTTTCAGCAAGCCGGCCATATCTTTAATACAAAGCATATGCGAACCTAAATCTTCCAGCTGACGAGCCATATCCAAATAATACTGTAGAGAATATTTATAATCTGGATTGTCTTTGTGCTGAAGGAAATCGCCGGTGTAACAAATCGCCGCTTCGGCAATGCCACCCGTGCGTTCTTTAACAGCTTTGAGAGAAACTTTCATGGACTCAATCCAGTTGAGCGAATCAAAAATGCGGAATACATCCACACCAGATTCCCAGGATTTTTCAACGAATGTTTCAATTAAATTATCAGGATATGCCGAGTAACCCACTGCATTACTACCCCGGAATAACATCTGGAGGAGCATATTAGGCATGGCTTCGCGGAAAAGCTTCAGGCGGGTCCAGGGGTTTTCGTAAAGAAATCGCATGGATACATCGAAGGTTGCCCCTCCCCATACTTCCATGGAAAACAGTTGTGGAAAGGCCTTCGCAAAGCCAGAAGCAACTTCCAGCATATCATCTGTACGTACGCGGGTTGCCAGTAACGATTGGTGACCATCACGGAAGGTCGTGTCCGTATACAAAATGGTATTGTGTTCTTTCACCCATTCTGCGAATTTCACAGGACCCAGGCGAGCCAGCCGGTCTTTATTCCCCAGAGGGTATTCGCTAAATGGATCACTCGCGGGCAGGATAGGCGTACGGAATTTTCGTTCGTTTTTAACCTTTACGTCGGGGTTACCGTTTACGACTACCTCACCCAAATAGCGGAGCAGTTTGGTTGAGCGGTCTTGTGGTTTCCGGAAATTGAATAGTTCTGGTGAATTATCAATAAACTGTACGGTACAAGCTCCTGCCTGAAAAGTAGGGTGGGCGAGCACGTTTTGAAGGAATGGAATATTGGTTTTAACCCCGCGAATCCGGAATTCAACCAAGGCACGTTGTAAACGCTGAATGGCTCCCTTGAACGTCCGGCCAGAGGCAGATACCTTTACCAGCATCGAATCGAAGTAAGGAGAAACCTTCATACCGGGGTAGGTAGAGCCTTCATCCAGACGAATACCAAAACCGGCAGCATTCCGATAGGCAATAATCGTACCGAAATCGGGTTTAAAGCCATTGGCAGGGTCTTCCGTTGTGATTCGGCACTGAATGGCATATCCATCTTTCTGAACATCTTCCTGACTGTGCAGATATATTACATTGTCAGAAAGTTTATAATTCATAGCTACCAGAATCTGACTGCGAACCAGGTCTATACCCGTAATTTCTTCGGTAATAGTATGTTCAACCTGAATCCGGGGGTTCACCTCAATGAAATAAATATTTTCATCTTTATCAACCAAAAATTCAACGGTTCCGGCACAGGAATAGTGAACAGCTTTACCAATAGCTACGGCATATTCATAAAGTTTCTGACGGGTTTCTTCTTTCAGATTCACCGAAGGGGCAATTTCTACCACTTTCTGGAAACGCCGTTGTACCGAGCAATCGCGTTCATACAAGTGTAGCAGATTTCCGTGTTGGTCACCTAATAACTGAACTTCAATATGCTTTGGGTTTTCAATGAACTTCTCAATAAAAATGGTATCGTCACCGAATGCATTTCGTGCTTCGTTGCTGGCTTCGTTGTAGGAGCGTTCGAGTGATTCCACGTCACGTACTACCCGCATTCCGCGACCTCCGCCTCCTGCAGCGGCTTTCAGCATTAGAGGAAAACCAATGCGTTCGGCTTCTGAAATAACGGTTTCAATGGGAGATCCTTTAATCTTCGCATCCTGTATCACGGGCAGGCCGGCTTTAATAGCTGTATCTTTCGCAATGACTTTATCCCCCAGAGCTTCCATCGCCTCGGGCGATGGCCCTATGAAAATAATTCCTTCTTCACGACAGCGACGGGCCAGATGAGTGTTCTCACTCAAAAAACCATAACCGGGATGAATGGCATCAATTTTCCGACGTTTCGCCAGGGCAATCAGGCCTTCTACATCCAGATAGGGTTTTAAAGGTTCATCATCACGACCTATTTGATAAGCTTCATCTGCTTTGTAACGGTGAAGGGAGTACCGATCTTCATAAGTATAAACGGCAACAGTCTGGATACCAAGCTCAGTAGCTGCCCGCATGATGCGGATGGCGATCTCACCACGGTTTGCTACCAATAAACGCTTGATTTTGCGAACGTATGCAGGGGTCATGCAGTAATTTGGTTAAAAAAGAGAAGTCAAGGTATTGGCGTAATTATTCTTTGCTTGTTTCGTGCTCATACAAACAGCCAGCCCACAAAGATGCACACTTGCCAAAAGAAATGCGGTAATACTTGTGGAAAACTAAATTAAAGTTGGGTATTCTTTGAAAAATTAAAGCTAAGATTTTTTATATGCAAAGTAATAGACTCTTTTTCATTTGAAATTGCTTTTTAAAAGCTTGACAGCCTTCCTGGCTTGTTACCATTATGCTATAATGCAATATTTTATGAGTAGTATCTAAGAATCTGAGTGAAATTCTCTTAATTCTGAATCGTTATCAAATAAAAATCCCCGGTGCATTCACACTGGGGATTTTTAGAAAAGTAAAAAAAAGATTTACAACGCAAACAACATTCCAATTACCACAAATAATGCTCCTAATATGTAGAAAATACGTGGGTTTATACCAGGAATGTCCTGAGCGGCTAAAATGGCTTCTTCGGGATTTTCAAGGTTGTACCGAACGGAAACTTTCTCCCCAATTTGAAAAGGACCATTGCTCGCCTCTGCACCTTGTGTCAGAAACTGGTTTCCGTTGACATGGAACGAAACCCGGGGAAAGTGATGCGGAAAATTTCCCATTTTATCATCACGGTTGTATTTTTTGTATACGCCAACGATAACACCTTCAGTAATATCTGAGTGTTGTAACCATTGTTGACGACGAGTAGCAAAATAATAACCCAAGGCTACGAACGCTACGGCAATACCTAAAAAAGGAAGCATAAATTCCGCACCAGGCTGAGACATACCAGGCGTGCGGGGTAAAGACATCATTAATATAGCTGAGAACAACATGGCTTTTTGAAACAGATAAATCCTAACTACACTTTTATTATGTGTTTCAAAAATAAATCCTATCTACCAGAAAATCAAACACTTATGATTTTGGCTTGAGTATGAAGGAGCTTGTGAAAACAAGCTATTTTTACGTTATAAATGTGAAATGGTCTATAATAAGGTTTAAATTATAACTCATTATACAAGCAAAAATGCGAAATCAAGAAAAACAGGTTTAAATACAGGGCTAAAAATAAAATACAGTTTTTTGAAAAATTTACAAGAAATAATTGAATTATTCTGATGTTGTTTTATGGTAATTTAGAGAAAATGAGCATTTTTCTAGTTTTAAAACAAAGACCAGCAAAACATTTCAAATAAATGGGTTGCAATAACCAAATTATATTTTGTGTTAAAAAAGAAAATAAAAAAGCCTATAGCTTACTGCTACAGGCTAAACTAAGCAAGTATCCGCTCGATTAGTAATGACGAGGAGAGTTGTAAGCTGCGAAAGTAGCACCTACTAATAAAGTGCCTACAATAGCAGTCAGTGTATCTCCAAAGATCCAAAGGATAGCTGCAATTAATAAAAAACCACCTAATTGAGGAACTTTTGAAGTTGAGGATGATTCAGAAGAATGGTCTGACATAATGATAAATGCTTTAGAGAAACCTGTGCCAGCAAAAATAGAGGCTGAGGTTTAAACCTGCAAATTTAGGATAGATTTCGTTGTTTTTGTTCACGTTTACGTTTTACTAACCGCACGGCAGTCATGATCAGCACGGCGAAAATAATGAGGCCTGCTACTCCATAAATCCAGTCGAGGGCATTCTTTAAAACGACCAGAAATACAATCGCGAATAATAGGATAGTAGCCACCTCGTTCCACAAGCGAAGTTGGAATGAGGTATGGCGAAAAATGCCTTTACGAAGTTCAAGCAAAAGTTTGCGACAATAAAAGTGATAGGCAATTACCCCTGCCACGAAGGCCAGCTTCAGGTGCATCCAGCTTTGTTGTAACCAGTCTGGTATGATAAAAATCATCCATGTCGCCGAAAGAATAGTGAGCCACATGGCTGGTAACATGATGGCATTGAACAATAGCCGCTCATTTCGTTGGTATTCTTCCAGCAAGACACCCCGCATGGGTTCAGCCTTTGCATTAGCTTCGGTATGGTAAATAAATAACCTTGGAAGGTAGAAAAGCCCTGCAAACCAGCTTACTACGAAAATGATGTGTAGAGATTTAAGGTATAGGTACATAATCTCATTATATAAAGCATACAAAAATACGCCGGTTGCCAAACATAGTTCAAATATCTTACCCAGCGGGATTTATTTAAAGGATGACTGAGAAAAGTCATTGTTAGACTGTTGGATAACCAGGATTTTTGTGGTATTAAAAGAGTGGCAATGAATCTTATCCAGAAATACAATGTCCCGGGCCCGCGGTATACGAGTTACCCAACAGTACCCTTTTGGGAAACCGATTTTTTTGAGCCCGAGCGATGGCTAGAACGATTGAGCGAACAAAGTCAGTGTTCGGATCTGAGTATTTACATCCATTTACCTTTCTGTGAAAGTTTGTGCACTTTTTGTGGATGTCATAAACGCATCACCAAAAACCACCGGGTCGAACGACCTTATCTGGAAGCAGTGCGAAATGAGTGGAGGTTATACCGAAAACGTTTACCTGAACAACCTCGCATTGCCGAAATACACCTGGGCGGAGGAACGCCCAGCTTTTTCTCAGCCGATAACCTGAAGTGGTTTCTCGAGGAATTTCTGCAGGATACTCAGGCTGCTGAAGAAATTGAATACGGCTTTGAGGGGCATCCGGCTAATACCACTGCTGAGCATTTACAAACATTATACGACCTGGGTTTTCGTCGGGTAAGTTTTGGTGTGCAGGATTATGATCCTGTGGTTCAAAAAGCAATTCATCGCCTGCAAACATTTGAAGATGTAGAAAAAGTAACCAACCTGGCCCGACAAATTGGCTATACTTCTGTAAGTCATGATCTGGTGTTCGGCTTGCCTTTGCAGCGACTGGAAAGCATTGAAAATACGATTCAAAAAACCATTTTACTGCGTCCTGACCGTATTTCGTATTATTCCTATGCTCATGTACCCTGGATAAAAGGAAATGGGCAGCGTGGGTTTCAGGACGAAGATATTCCGAATGGAGAAGCTAAACGGGCCTTATATGAAAAAGGTCGCGAAATGCTGGAATCGGCTGGTTATCTGGAAATCGGAATGGATCATTTTGCCTTACCGCATGACTCCCTGTATCAAACTATGAAAAAAGGTACGCTGCACCGGAATTTCATGGGCTATACTACTACCCAAACAAAGGTGTTGTTAGGGTTAGGGGTTTCGTCTATTTCTGACTGCTGGACGGCTTACAGCCAAAATGTCAAAGAAATTGAAACCTATACCGAGCTGGTGAATAAAGGAGAATTCCCGATTCTGAAAGGACATATGCTAACGAAAGACGATATTACCTATCGTCAGCATATTTTGGACATTATGTGTCGGTTTGAAACACAAATCCCCCAGATAGAAAGTATTCATCAACGCCTGCAACCTTTGAAAGCGGATGGGTTGATTGAATATTCTGACTCCGTGTTACAGGTTACGCCTGAAGGTCGGCCTTTTCTAAGGAATATTTGCATGGCATTTGACCAGAAACTAAACCAGCAGCGAATGGAAAAACAGCTGTTTTCAAAAACGATCTAATGAACAGACTGGGTGGCGTTCAATTAGGATTTGACCTTTTATGGTTATCTTGCGACCTTACTTCAGCGAGGTGTTCGCAAGCAAGGAAGTTTTGGTCTGCATGGAATCTGTTTATTTTTTGTACAATCGTGTCATATCACGTATTGAAACCTTTACCAACCATTCCAACTGGAAATTACGATCCGTCTTGTTATTTACAGGGTTAATCTTTCTGGTCGCTTTTCCTAGTTATGATCGTTTCTTTACTACCAATCACGATTATTACGAATTCTGGCAACATTTGTCCCGACAGGTAGATCATCCGTTTACACAGCAAACTGGTTTGGCTCCAGCCAGCCATGAAGCGAAAACAACCTTTCGACTCGTTGCTCCTTTAGCTGGTAAATTGGTCGGCTGGATTTCTCCCATGGCGGGTGTCTGGTTTATGTTTCTGGTGCAGCACCTGCTTGGTTTTTTATTCATGCATGTAGTGCTTACATATGCCTACCGGCTAACGGCTAATCGGGTAACAAGTTTTCTGTTTTTAGGCTGTTTATCATGCATTTATTTAACTCGTTCTTTTTTTTATGAGTTGTATGGATTGTTTGATGGCTACGCTTTTGCCTTCATCATGCTGGCAGTAGTGGCCCGCTCACCAATCCAATGCATGGCGGCTCTGTTTTTTGCCTTCTGGACGGACGAACGAGCCATTGTGGCATCTCCGTTGGTGTTGTTATATCAACTGAGTGTTATCCTGCCTACTTATACGTTTACAGATCTCCTGAAACAATGGAAATGGTATGGTAGCTATGTAATATTAATAGCAGTATATGCAGCATTGCGATTCTTTCTGATGAGTTATTTTCATCTGGATGTTCCCCTTGGTGATGATGCTGATGCAGGATTAAGCCTGATTTACCGGAATATTTTGGAATTACCTTTAGCGACCTTCCTGACCTACGAAGGTTGCTGGCTTATTATTGGCTGGTTATTTGTATACTATTGCTACAAACGAGCCTGGTGGGAAATAGTCTTATACGGTAGCATGACAATTGTGGTATGGGTTGTTGCGGGCTCAGTGCTGGATTTTACCCGTAGTTTTTGTTACGGTTTTCCGCTATTAATGCTGGGCTTTTACGAAATGACCCGTCATTTTACAGCCAGTCAGTTGCAGAAATATCTTTTTATTGTTCTTACCATTTCGGTAATGATACCAACTTACAAATACATTGGAGATTTTTACTGGCATGTACCGGCACCGCTTAAATTATTCTATTATGTTATGAATGCTTAGTGCATAAATTTGTTTTTGTAAAGGAAAAAGGAAGCCTTCAAAAGCTTCCTTTTTCCTTTTGTAGAATTGATTTGAAAAAAGCTAGCCGACTATAAAATAAAAAGATGAGAAGAAAATTACATCCTCTTCCTCTAGCTCCGAGCATTTCACGATGCCTGGAGTCAGGCTTATACATTTTGCAAATTAGTTCAGGTGATCAGATTCAACGCCTGCGGGTAATGAAAGAATAATCAACCTCAATCGTGTTAAACAAAAGAAGTCTTTCATTTAAAGGAAGACTTCTTTTGTTTTTATAGTAACAATTTAAAAATTGTTGATAAGTTTAAATGATTGATTATTAGGAGAATATGAATTTTAATGCGGTTTTTTATTAATCTACTAAAAAAATAGACTAAGTATAGTATTGACTTTTAAAAAAATACCATTCACCTTTGAGCCATCATTCAATAGGAACGACGATGTTATTACATTCTGAATGGGTTATGATTAATCTTCACTGGCGGGCTTCACGATGTTGAAGCTTCAATAAATGGATTTTCGATACAAGTAAATGCTTCCCCGGAAGGGTAGAAGCCAGGAAAGATTTTGTCAAAACTATTTAAATGGTATTAACATGAGTGCACAGCGTTTTTTTGAACTTGGCCCAACTATCACTGACGAACAACGTTATTATTTTGATCAATACGGTATCCTGCATTTTCGTCAATTTGTAGATCGACAAACGGTGCAGGCGTTCATCTCGGAAGTCAATGAGGTGCAGGCTGAATTGCTTACTTCCCAGACTCAGAAGGTAAATGGGATTCCTCTAAAATTTGGGAGTGACGAACGAGGAAATCGGATTATTCAGCGTATAGCGTTCACTTCACATTATAGTAAAAGACTGAGTGAATTCCTTAAAGACCCTCGTTTACAGTTGCTTCTTGAGTTTTTAGGCCCTTACGATGGGCGAATTGGGGAAGATGAAAAAGATGGTTTAGTTGTAAATCATTACGTCAATAGTCCAACAAGTCAGTTCAAACAACTAGGCTGGCATACTGATAGCCCACGTGACTTGTTCCTGGGTTCCAGAATATTACCAATGCTAAATGTAGGTTTACATCTGGATGATTGCCCTTACGAAAACGGTGGTTTACGAGTGCTGGCAGGTACTCACAAGCAAAGCTTGGCCAGTTTGTTTTTCCACAAAAAGTATTTTGTTGATAATAATCCTGATCCGAAAGAGGTAGGTTTTGATATTCAGGCAGGTGACCTTACTATTCACGATGGCCGTTTGTGGCACCGTGTTCAGCAATCACCGTATATAGGTGCTCGTAGCCGTCGCCGGGTTATGTACATACCCATCATTACCGGTGCATACCAGCCCAAACATGCCAATAGTCCAACTCCATTTTATCATAAATTAGGCAATCTGAAACTGCCAAAGTTACCAAGTATTCAGTGGAATAGCCTGGGGATGAGTCGCACGGGCCAGCGTGCGGCAGAAATCTAATTCATCAACAACCAGATTTTTAAATACAGGTTGAGGTATTATGTATCTCAACCTGTATTTTATCAAATATTCAGACATTATGCCTTATGCTTTAGTTACCGGAGCCGCAAAAGGAATTGGGAAAGCCATCGCTACTGAATTAGCCCTTCGGAAATACGACCTGTTATTAGTTGATATCGATGAAGAAAACCTGCTGAAACAAGCAAACTACCTGCGAACAACCCATGATATACAGGTACATACCCAAACACTCGACCTATCTTTTCCGGGAGTGGTTCGAAGCTTGTCAATCTGGCAAAAGGAAGTAGGTAAAGATCTGGAGATTCTGGTAAATAATGCCGGTTTCGGTCTGAATGGTGCATTTGAGGAATTATCCATTCATGAACAATTAGATATTTTGAATGTGAATGTGCGGACAGTGGTAGAGTTAACCTATGCGTTTTTACCCATTTTGAAACAACGTAAAAAAGGTTATATCTTAAATGTATGCAGCACGACCGCCTATCAGACCGTGCCATATATGACGGTATATGCTGCTTCAAAAGCTTTTATTTTATCTTTCAATCGCGGCTTACGACATGAACTTCGCCGTAGTACTGTTTCACTGACAACGCTAAGTCCCGGAAGTACGGATACTGATTTTGTAAATCGGGCTGGCATGAGTGAGTCGTTGAAGCAAACGGCAGCTAAAGTTCATATGGATCCGAAGATAGTGGCAAGAGAAGCGGTGAAAGCTCTTTTCAAGGGCAGGGCAGAAGTTATTCCGGGGTTTGTGAATCAGGTCGGAGCCTTCTTGCCCCGAATTGTTCCGATGCGATGGATTGAACGAATAGTTGGAAATATTTATGAGCCTAAACCCGAAGATCACGCCCGGCATGCCGTTACTACATCTCCCTGATGTATACTTGCAGGGTATTCAAAACGTTTTCTATTGCATACTGCCACATCTGGCAGTATTTTTTTGATAGGAAGCTCCAAGGACGCCTTCATATAATGAATCCATCGCTCAGGTACTTGTTTCTCTTTTTTTGTGGGATGCCTCTGGGTTCCCTCAAGGCACAGACTAAAAAAAACTGGATTGATACAAGTTATATTTCTACGTATAATGGTCAACTTACGGGTCGGGTATACCTATCTCAAAAATACAGTTCATTACGCCTTTACAATGGCAGTACAAGAGTCATCTACCGACCCAATACTACGCTTAATCTCGGGGTTGGGGCTACTTATCAGTCGCTTACGCTAAATCTTGCTTATGGATTTCCTTTTTTGAATCAGAATGACGCAAAGGGAAAAACAAAATACCTGGATTTGCAGTCCCATCTATATGGCCGAAAATGGGTTTATGATCTCTACGGACAGTTTTACCGTGGATATTATTTATCTACACCCTATATACCCTTATTTACCACCAGCTCTGGCGAATATTACAAGCGGCCTGATATCTATCTGCGTATGGTGGGCTTATCATCTTACCATTTGTTTAATGGTCATCGGTTTTCATACCGGGCTGCTCTGGTTCAGAATGAATGGCAGAAAAAATCAGCGGGCTCGTGGATGACCGGAGCAGAAGTATATTACGGTTCGATAGGAGCCGATAGTACGCTCATTCCAATGACCTATCAACCTCAAACAGAGATTAGAAGAGTCCATTTTTTTAAGATTGGGCCAGGTGTTGGCTATGCCTATAGTTGGGTATTAAACCGACATTTTTTTGCAACGGCTTCATTGACAGGTAATTTAAACATAAATATCACGAAGGAATATATAGCCGATGAAAAGCTAAACCGGGTGAATGTACGGCCGAATCTGAATTATCGGGCGGTAATTGGATACAACAGCCAACTGTGGAACGTAAGCTTATCGCTGGTGAATTCAGATGTGGTGCTAAGCGGAGAAACCCTTACCAATTATCTGATTCGAACTGGAAATTATCGTTTGAATGTTGCCAGGCGGGTTCCCCCGGGTAAACACTTACGCAGGCTAGCACGTGAAAAGAAAAAGTTGGGTCTATAAAGTCAAATACAAAAGCCTGTGTAGTTTTGATGTCCGACTTCTAAACTGAACTTTTATGATTCGAACAGCCCTGACTTCCTGTCTGATTGCTTTAGGTAGCATAAGCTTTGCTCAGCCAACACCTTATAAAGACAACTTTTACTTACTCGTTGGAACCTACACCCAAAAAAAAAGTGAAGGCATTTATGTTTATCAATTCAACAATAAAACCGGCGAATTTCAACCCATTAGTATTGCAAAAGGCTTGAATAACCCGTCTTTCCAGGCAATTTCACCAGATCAGAAATACGTATATTCGGTAGGAGAAACCAATGGCGAAGGAGCCGTATATTCGTTTTCGTTTGACAAAAAAACCGGAACCTTAACCCAACTTAATACAGAATCAGCAGGTGGTACTGGCCCGTGTCATGTCGCAATTGACCATACCGGGAAATGGGTTATGGTAGGGAACTACGGAGCGGGTAGTTTGAGCCTCTTACCAGTAAAAACGGATGGTTCCCTGGGAACTCCCACCCAAACCATTCAACATACCGGAACAGGGCCGAACCCAAAACGGCAGGACAAAGCTCACGTTCATTCCATTAATATTGCTGCCAATAATCGGGACATTTATGTGCCTGATCTGGGCATTGATGAAGTGACTTATTACCGACTAAACGACAAAACGGGGAAGTTAACCGAAGAACAACCCGTGAAAGTGGCTCCCGGGGCAGGCCCTCGGCACTTTACGTTTCATCCCAGCAATAAATTTGCTTATGTCATTAATGAGCTGAATAAAACAGTAACAGCTTTTACCTATAATTCTCAAACGGGAGCATTAACAAATATTCAAAGTATCTCAACAATACCCGATGATTATAAAGGGGAAAACATTTGTGCGGATATTCATATTTCTCCAGATGGAAAATTTTTATACGGTTCGAATCGTGGGCATGATAGTATCGCAATTTATGCCATTGATCAGAAAACAGGTAAACTAACTTTAGTAGATATTGAATCAGCCGGCGGGAAACATCCACGCAACTTTATGATTGATCCCTCCGGACGATTTGTGTTAGTGGCCAATCGCGATACCGATAATGTTGTGATTTTTAATCGTAATGCAAAAACAGGAAAACTTAACCCTACTGGCAGGGAAATTCAGGTATCTATGCCTGTTTGTCTGAAAATGATTCCAACAGAATAATCAGAAGCATTTATAGAGTCCTTATTTTGCGATTCAAATTCTCTGTAGAGAATTTGAATCGCATTTTTTTGTTCTTAATTTCTTCCCTCATGACTATTCGTTCCATACAATCATCAGATAATCAGAAACTTGCCGAGATTATTAGAAGTTCTATTGAA
>JASGGE010000038.1:0-27746 GCA_047605205.1 Siphonobacter sp. | reverse complement strand
TCACCGCAATCTACGTGGGGAGTGTAGTTAGTCTTGTGCTTACCCCGAAGGATAGCCGCGATTTGGCTCGTCAGACGACCCAGTACCGCGTTTTCGGCATCAACAACGACCCACTCCTTGTTAATGGTCGCTTTGTTTGCCGAGATGGTTTTGTAGCTTAACTGATCCACGATTTAAAAAATGTCTTTAAAAATGTTTCCTCTTGATTTTCAGTTACTTTTGGGCATCATAGCTGAAAAAGGGAGTGCAAATATAGCGGGTTTATTCCTGAATATCAAAGGCTTATTACTTATTTTCTTAAAAAATTAACTTGGTCCACAAAACCAAATACTTAACAACAGATTTATTAATCCAAAGGTTAGTATCAGGCTAAACAAATCGAGCTATGCTTAAGGCATAGCTCGCAAGACATAATACTAATTATCAGATAGTTACTTCATTTTCTCTTTCAGGAAATTTGCGGTATGGTTTTCATCGCCTAACTGAATCATCTCTTCCGGTGTACCGGCAAAGGTTATTTTTCCACCTGCTTCACCACCATCCGGGCCGAGATCAATGATGTAATCGGCACATTTAATAATTTCTGTATTGTGTTCAATGATAATGACGGAATCTCCCTGTTCTACCAATGCATTGATGGATTTCAGTAGTTTCCGGATATCATGGAAATGTAAGCCCGTGGTTGGCTCATCAAAAATGAAGAGTGTTTTACCGGCATTAGGGTTGCCCTTGCCAAGGAAACTGGCCAGTTTTACTCGTTGAGCCTCACCCCCTGATAAGGAATTAGAGGATTGCCCCAAGGTGACATATCCTAAGCCTACTTCCTGTAAAGGCAGTAACTTTTCCGCAATTTTAGCATCTCCCTGGAAAAACTTCACGGCCTCATCAATGGTCATATCCAGAACTTCTGAAACATCTTTATCCTGATATTTTACTTCCAGAATTTCCTGCTTGAAACGCTTTCCTCCACACGACTCACAGGTCAGATAAATATCGGCCATGAATTGCATTTCAATTTTTACATGCCCTTCTCCTTGACACGTTTCACAACGACCACCATCAACATTGAATGAAAAATGGCTTGGCTTATAGCTACGAGCTTTTGCCAGAGGCTGTTCACTCATTAGTTGTCGAATATGATCATATGCTTTCACATAGGTTACGGGGTTAGACCGGCTCGACTTCCCAATCGGATTCTGATCAATCATTTCTACGGCAGCCAGCCGTTTGGTATCGCCCGCTAACTCGGTGTACTTACCTGATTCATCTGAATACGTTCCCAACATTTTACCTAAGGCCGGATACAGGATTTTTCGAATTAAGGTTGATTTCCCCGATCCGCTTACCCCTGTCACAACGGTGAGCGTGCCTAATGGGAAACGGGTATCTACATCCTGAAGGTTATTTTCCCGAGCCCCTTTCAGTTCAAGCCAGCCGGAAGGCCGCCGCCGGAAACGCGGAACAGGAATAACATCCTGGCCAGTCAAAAATGCTAAAGTGTGCGAACGAGTATGTGTTAAACTGGCTTCTTTTTGCAGCTGCGTGATGGTGTCCCAATTTCCCTGGAAGACAACTTCGCCCCCACCCGTTCCGGCCGCTGGCCCAATGTCAATGATTTCGTTTGCGGCTTTCATTACCTCTTCTTCATGTTCTACCACAATTACTGTGTTCCCTAAATCACGTAAGGATTCCAGCACCGAAATAAGCCGTTGGGTATCGCGTGGATGCAGACCAATACTAGGTTCATCGAGAATATACATAGAGCCCACCAGAGCACTGCCTAATGACGTAGCCAGTTTAATTCGCTGAAACTCTCCACCTGATAATGAGTTTGTTAATCGGTTAAGGGTTAAATATCCTAACCCGACCCGCTCCATATAATCCAGTCGATTGCGAATTTCCATCAGAATTCGACGGCCCACTTTTTCCTGAAATTCAGGTAAATCAATTGTTTTGAAGAATGAAGAAATTTCGGAAATGGGTCGTAATACTATGTCGATAATCGATTTCCCTGCAATCTTTACGTAGCCTGCATCTTTACGTAAACGCGAACCTCGGCATTCAGGGCAAACCGTCCGCCCTCTATAACGACTTAATAATACCCGATACTGAATTTTATACGACTCACTTTCCAATATTTTAAAGAAGTCGTTCAATCCATTAAAATACTTGTTGCCCGTCCAGAGTAATTGTTTTTCACTATCTGAGAGGTCTTTATAAGCCCGGTGAATCGGAAAATCAAATCGAATACCATTGCGAAGCAATGGGGTTAACCATTCACTCATTTTTTCCGTCCGCCAGGGGGCAATGGCTCCTTCAAAAACGGAGAGATTACGGTCAGGAAAAATCAGATCCGAATCAATTCCTAATATGGTACCAAAGCCTTCACAGCACTTGCAGGCTCCATACGGGTTATTAAAGCTAAACAGATTAATACTGGGTTCTTCAAAGCTCATTCCGTCCAGTTCAAAACGATCCGAGAACTCACGTTGCTCCGCCCCCAATACCTGTACAAAACAGCTTCCTTCCCCCTCAAAGAAGGCCGTCTGAACTGAATCGCCCAAGCGGAATTGCGTTTCCTCGTCGTCTTGTTTAATCGCTAAACGATCAATTAAAATATGGGCCGTACCCGTAATTGAGTCTGTAGCGGTTTCCAGCAATTCTTCAATTTGACGCGTTTCACCATCCACTACAATCCGGGTAAAACCTTTCTGAATCAGAATGGACAATTCTTCCTGAAACGAACGGTTTGCTTTACAATGCAGCGGTGCGGTAATGAGTACACGCGTTCCTTCGGGTTGGCGTAATAAGTAGTCAACTACATCGGTCACGGTATCTTTGCGGACTTCATTACCCGAAACAGGAGAATAAGTCTTCCCGACACGGGCAAAAAGAAGTTTAAGGTAATCGTAAATTTCAGTGGTTGTTCCAACCGTAGAACGTGGGTTTTTATTCGTCACTTTTTGCTCAATGGCAATCGCTGGCGAAACCCCTTTGATCCATTCTACTTCGGGTTTTTCCATCCGCCCCAGAAACTGCCTGGCATAGCTGCTCAAACTTTCTACGTACATGCGTTGCCCTTCCGCAAAGAGTGTATCAAATGCCAGTGACGATTTACCACTACCTGACAAACCAGTCACTACCACTAGTTTATTCCGGGGAATGGCTACACTAATATTCTTAAGATTATTAACGCGGGCTCCTTTAATGAGGATGTATTGCTTAGGATCGAGTAGTTCGACATCTGGCCGATTTTCTGCTAGAGTTTCAGAAGAATTCATTTTACAAAGATACCCCGAACAAAGCGGGTTAAAAAGAATGCTTTTATGGTTTTCCACTTGTTTTCGTATACACCGGAAGAACCTGCACCACCGGCTAGAATAGAAGCCTTATACAAGAATTTACAAGCTGAGCCGTTAGTTTGGGTACAGGAACTAAACCATAAGGTCAGAACCTGATCATAACCAAGAATATCCCTGTACAGTTCACTCATTGTTTGGGTTGTCGCATGAACACTACTTCCATGATTCGATCATTTCTGGCAGCTTGTTTTTTTCTACTGGCTGTCACTCCCTTTGTTTTTGCCCAATATGATTCTATTCCGGCTCCTACTGACCGCCCTATCATTATTCGTCAGCAGCCTTTTGAAGGCCAACGTAATCGTGATGACGATATTCCCTGGCGAGCCCGGCCCTTTAAAGAAAAACTCCGTTACGGGTTGAATATTACAACACCTTCCTTAAGTTTTTTTGGAGGAACGAGCGTATTCGGGTTTGACGTATCTCCTATGGCAGGCTATCGCGTCACGCCAACTACCACCACTGGTTTAGGAGCTACTTATAGCTATTACAGTGGGCCAGATGGGTATGGAGGAAGACAAAAACAAAGTTTATTGGGCGGGCGTCTGTTCGTTCAGCAACACCTGAGTTTCCTGAATAAAAACAGTGCGAATGGTTCTGGTTTTTTCCTGTGGGGAGAAGCAGAACAATATCAAATTCTTTCTTACAAAACTTCACAGGGTAGTATAAATGGCTACCAGTATGACCCGGGTTTCTTGGTAGGCGGTGGCTTTGGTGCTCCAGCGGGTGAACGTGGTTTTCAGCTAACTTTGCTTTACCATACCAATTATAACTCCAATCAAAACACCTATTCATCCAGTGGCAGTGCCCTGATTATTCGTTTTGGCTGGTGGTTTAAATAAGCATTTGTATTTGTTAGGTTAGAAACCCTGCTCTTTGAAAGGCAGGGTTTCTTTTTGCTGGATTACCTAACTAGCTTCCCTTTTCCTACCTTTGCCAGTAATTTGGCTATATTCTTATTTAACCCTTCAAATCAATAGTAAATAAGGCTCTGGAACCTGATTTTAGTCGATAAAAGATAATCCCTTCATTTAGAATAATACCATGCTTACAACAGAATCGGCCTCACATCACGATCATTTGGAAGAGAAAACCATTCGGCAATTGCTGGAAGGCATTAATAATGAAGATAAAACGGTGCCTTATGCCGTTGAAAAGGCTTTACCACAAATTGAAGCCCTGGTAACAAAAATTGTGGTTCGAATGAAACAGGGCGGACGCCTTTTTTACATCGGAGCAGGCACCAGCGGCCGTTTAGGCATTCTGGATGCGTCTGAATGTCCGCCTACGTACGGAGTTCCTTTTGGTTTAGTAGTAGGTCTGATTGCTGGTGGTGATACGGCCATCCGGAAAGCAGTTGAAAATGCCGAAGACGATGCTCAGCAGGCCTGGAAAGATCTGGAAGAATATGACATCAACGAGCTGGATTCTCTGGTAGGAATTGCCGCCTCAGGAACCACCCCTTATGTTATTGGCGGTGTGAAAACCGCCCGCGAAAAAGGTATTTTAACCGGTTGTATTGTATGTAATAGTGGTAGCCCGCTGGCCGCCGCCGTTGACTATCCGGTAGAGGTAGTGGTTGGCCCGGAATTCGTAACAGGTAGCACCCGTATGAAATCAGGAACTGCCCAGAAACTGGTTCTAAACATGATTTCAACAAGTGTAATGATTCAGTTAGGCCGTGTTAAAGGGAATAAAATGGTTGATATGCAGTTATCAAACCACAAACTGGTGAATCGGGCTATTAACATGGTGATTGCTGAACTGGGTGTTGAACCTGCTGTAGCTGAGCATCTTTTAGCCCAATATGGTAGTGTGCGAAAAGCCGTTGAGGCAGGAAAAGCACGGTAAACAAGCCGTTCATTTAAATGAAAAATAACGCCCTGGTATAAATTGGGGCGTTTCGCTGGTCAGCTGGCTTTGCGTATTTTTGCCTAATTTCTCAGACGATAGCCTATTGATTTTATCGGCGGAATGCTTTCTTAAATAACTAACCCCCAGGAAATGAGTCTTTTATCGATTGGCACAGTCGCATTTGACGCCCTCGAATCTCCCTTTGGCAAAACGGATAAAATTATCGGCGGAGCCTGTACGTATATTTCACTCTCGGCTTCTTACTTCACAAAACCAGTCAATGTAGTCGCTGTAGTGGGTGACGATTTCCCCCAGGAATACATTGAACTCCTTCAGGATCACGGCGTTAATACCGAAGGTCTCCAGATTAAAGCTGGCGAAAAATCATTCTTCTGGTCAGGTAAATATCACAACGATATGAACACCCGTGATACGCTTGTTACCGAATTGAATGTGTTAGCCGATTTTGATCCAGTTCTTCCCGATTCGTATCAGAATTGCCAATACCTAATGTTGGGAAACCTGACTCCACAAGTCCAGTTAACGGTGTTAGAGCGTTTACAGAATCGCCCGAAGCTGGTTGTTCTGGATACCATGAATTTCTGGATGACGGAAGCATTCATAGGTGATCTGAAAAAGGTACTTGAAAAGATTGATGTGCTGAGTATTAATGACGAAGAAGCTCGTATTCTTTCAGGTGAATATAGCCTGCGTAAAGCCGCCAGGAAGATTATGCAAATGGGCCCGAACACCCTGATTATCAAAAAAGGCGAACACGGTGCATTATTATTCCAGGGGGAAGACGTTTTCTTTGCTCCTGCCTTACCCCTTGAAGAAGTGTTTGATCCAACCGGAGCTGGTGACACGTTTGCCGGTGGTTTTATTGGCTACTTAGCCTCTACCGACAACATCAGCTTCGAAAATATGAAGCGGGCTATCGTATATGGTTCAGCAATGGCTTCTTTCTGCGTGGAAAAATTTGGCACCGAACGCCTGCTGAAGCTTTCCAGGGAAGAAATCGATGAACGCATACAGCAATTTGTAAAATTGGCTGGTTTTACGGTATAATGCCCGTTAACTGACTTTTAGTTGTTGGTTGTTAGAATATTTTTAAAATCAGTGCTAATAACTAACAACTAAATCAGGAATACTTTACGCCATTCCGAATGGGCATTCCTCTTCTAGCCCGAATTTTTCCTTTCGCGTAGATCAGCTTACCTCCCAGCACCACCGCTGATATGCCTAATGAGTCCTGATTCGGATTTTCAACTGTACTATGCCCATTGGTCTTTTTAGGATCAAAAATAGTTAAGTCAGCAATGGCACCTTCTTCAATTTCACCACGCCCCTCTAAAGCCGGACGAAGCAACTTCATCGGCATAGTAGTCATTTTGGGTAATATCTTTTCGATAGACAGCCCAATAGATAAGCCATGATGAATAGCCGTGGCAAAACAGCCTGAGCCA
Source organism: Siphonobacter sp. (assembly GCA_047605205.1). Classification (GTDB taxonomy): domain Bacteria; phylum Bacteroidota; class Bacteroidia; order Cytophagales; family Spirosomataceae; genus Siphonobacter. Next base: position 21,067 of record JASGGE010000038.1, on the reverse strand, counting down.
CGGGGGTGCGAATTTGCTTCTGTCGCTGAAATAATTCCGCCATCAGAGCCAATCATACAGAAGTCTGTCTTCAGAGCCAGGTCAATGGTTTTATCAAAGGGCATCGTACCATCAGGCACTGCAACCAGGTATCCCGGATGATCGCGATAGTACGCAAATGATTCTTTGTTTATTCGCTGATGTGTACCTACCAGCCGAAGGTCATTGTAGGTCAGGTGATACCGCTGCTGCCAACCTGGGTCAAAACGCTTGGAATGCAGGTATGTAGCCCAGTAACTGTAGGGATATATACAGGTAGTAATTTCCAGGCCCGATTGCCGAGCCTGATGGATGAGCTCCAGAGCCTGCTCCATATGAAAGGTTCCGCCCGTAGAGTGCAGGTGATCTATGTGCATACGTACGCCCGTTTCGCGAGCCATACGGATGGCTTCTTTTACCCCTGCCAGTTCTTCTTCTTTTGAAGAATACCGTAAGTGTAAAAACATGGGCCGGTCGTATTTTTTCGCCAATTCTGCGTAAGCTTTTACTTCTTCATAAGGCGTTGGCTGATATTCAAGGCTATGCGATACACTTAGGGCTCCTTCTTCCAGCATTTTTTCAACGTGCTGTAAACGTTGTGGAATACCCTGCAGTGATCGTACGCCCATCACATAGATGCCTACTCCATAATTGGTATAATGTGGTTTACGATCGAAGAAACGGTGGTATTCGCCGGGATTTTCCCGACCCCCATGTAATTGCAACGTAGTCGTTACGCCATCGGTTAATTTAAAGCGTTCAAAAACCTGGTAATTATCCGTCAGATCTTTGGGGCCATCTGCCAGTATATCAATAAAACCAGGGCTAACAATCTGATTAGTAGCATCGATTTCCTCCCGGCCAGCCAAGGGCATTTCACTAATCATAATCTTACCTGTTTCGGTTACCCCCAGGTTTAACTTTTGTAAATGGCCTTTTGTAAAAACCAGACCATTATTAATAACAAGGGGGAATGTTACTTCCGTTGAAACAAGGGAGGAATTCCGGCAGCCTAGTAAAAAAACTGACGAAGCCCAGGTTAATCGAGTCAGAGCCGCACGCCGATTCATCATGAGAAAAATTTCAGGCAAAGATAAGAAAGCCCCGGGGCTATCGCTTCGGGGCATATGATTCTCTCTGGATTGAAGTAAACTTTAATACTGAGCTAAATCGGTAAGTTTAATGGACTTCGCGATCTCTTTTACTAAATCATCGTTTGGTTGATTCGTAGCCGAAACCTGCACAAAGAACCGATCAGCCACACTCAAAGTTACTTTTGCGTCTTTACTTTGCTTGCCATATTCTTCATAACCCTTCACGCCTTCGATACCGGGTGACCAGCTTTTTGTGAACTGAGACTCATTTTCCATCTCAATACCAGTTGAAAAAACCATTGTTGAAATAGCCAGTAAAGGAGCCGCCGCATTATAGTCCATGATCTGAATTTTAACGTTTGAATCATCGCCTTTCTTATAATTCTGCTCATACGATGAATACGAAAACCCTTGCATGTTCATGGTTTGCCCCGAAGGTTCTCCCTGTGGTTCATAGCCACTTATGCCTGAGGGCATGAATTCAGCCAGCTTTTTGTAAGGCATGGCGAGTGTATCACCTTTGGCTCGACGTTCTTCGATCTTTTTGTTTACCTGTTCAGAAGATTCTGAGACATTTTTTGCAGCCTGAACGGCATCCTGATAACTCTGAGTGGTTTCCTTCGCTTTATTAATAAAATTACAACTAATTACAGATGCCCCTAACGATACAGAAAGGAGAAGGTTGAACGAATGTTTCATAACTAATCCTATGAGAAAAATACGCTTAATAAAAAGTAAATTCTTTCCGCAGGTTGGATATCGGCCGCTAATTATGCGAGAGTAGCACGCGTAGTATATTTACTGGAACCGAAACGGTTAGGGGGAGAAAACTCTGAAGTGAAGTAACTAAAGTTTTCAGGTACCTGACTGCACTATTCAATAAGTGGGCTACCTTAGTTAGCAAAGAGTATGATTTACTTTAAATCTGCCCAAGTTTCATTAGAAATTCTTCTTTCTTTCGCTTGCTTACTTCTGCCTGTCTACCATTACTCATTAACACATAACCATCTGATTTTATGTATTTTCGAACGTGTTTCATATTGAGTAAAAAACTATGATGGCTCCTAAAAAAACCATGATCTGCTAACAATTCTTCGTACTCTTTCAGGTTATGCGAAGAAATCTGTTTGCGGTTATCCTGAAGATAAAAAGTAGTGTATGGCCCATCCGCTTCCAGGTATACGATTTCTTCAATGTTCAGAATAGTGATGCCGTCAGCGGCAGAGATGGTAATCCGGGTAGGGAGTTTCTTAGGCTCTTCCAACGTTTTCATGAGTAACGACAAGCGAGCCTGCAGAGTGTTGTTTTGTCGTTTTACCACCAATCTGCTAATGGTAGCCTTTAATTCATCGGGATCAACAGGTTTTAACAGGTAATCAAAGGCCGAATATTTATAGGCTTTTACAGCAAACTCATTATAGGCTGTCACAAAAACAATATCAAAATCTACGGTTCCTAACTGATCAATCATATCAAAACCCGTTCGCGTAGGCATTTTAATATCCAGAAAAACAAAATCAGGCCGGTACTTTCGGATTAATTCGATACCCTCCTGAGCACTAGCCGCTAACCCCAGGATTTCAATATCAGGGCAATATCGCTGGACTAGTTCCCGAAGCAGATTGCGTCCTCGCAACTCATCATCAATAATTAGGGTTGTCAACATGGCTGGGATGCAGGTATAATGCTTTTTTCTTCTTATTAACAAGGCAATATTAATCTGACCCGCGTACCGCGAGATGTTCCGTCAGGAGCAAACAGATCATCTATTTCAGCAGAGGCGATATCTCCTTCACGTTCGCTGTATGCCTGTAAGCGTTCATCCGTCAGCTTCATACCTTTCGACGTGTGTTCTTGTTTGAGAGGATTCCGAATCTGGTTGGCGTGGTTACGCCCAATTCCGTTATCTTCTACAGTAATATAAAGGTAATCATCGTCCGAACGAAACACTATTTTCAGCAGTCGCTCTCCTTCCTTATGAAGCAACCCGTGCCAGATTGCATTCTCTACATAAGGTTGCACTAGCATGGGCGGAATACTAATCAGGGCAGGATCAATATGCGTATTTACTTCAATCTCATACCAGAAGGCCTGCGTGAACCGTAAGGATTCTACATCTAAATAAAGCTTTAAGCTTTCTACTTCTGCGGATAAGGGAATGGTACTTTTCTCGGAGTTATCGAGGATAAGCCGTACCAGTTTCGAAAACTTGGCCAAATACCGGGCCGCTACATCCGTTTGCTGAGTGAGAATGCATTCCTGAATGGCATTGAGAGCATTGAACAAAAAATGCGGATTCATCTGAGCCCGTAAGGCTCGCATCCGCAAATTACTCATCAGCCGGTTGGCCTCCTGCGTATCTAATTGCATTTCCAGCCGTTCGCGTTCGCGTTGTTCGCGTTCGCGAAAAAGCTGTTCTTCTGCAACAGCTTTTTCGATACTAGCCAGGCGGTGCCGGTATCCTAAGCCTAACGAAAAGCATAATAACTCAAGCATGATTCCCACCTGCATGTAAAACAGCGGAGCTTCCCAGATTTTTAATGGTGTACTTGCCGGTAATCCGATCATGGTGGTTACCATAGCAACCATTCCGAAGAAAACCAGCAATGCCGACCCCGTGATGAAATAGCGAATAAGAGGTGTTTTTTCACTAAACAGTTTGGTAATCACGTACCCGGAAACTAAAATGAGTATCGTTCTGATTGTAATGTGTAATGCTTCGTGAAAAGGTTGCTGCCACTCATTCGTAAAAAAACATAAGAGTAATTCAAGGCCAATATAGATCAATAATAAGCTCTGGGTGTATCTGAAAACCCGTAAGAGCAACCCGTTCTGTAACCCGATAAACGTAGAAGTAAAATCGAAATAGATATAGTAACTCATCATGGGGACGGCTATCCGAACAAAATTATCAACATTCCGGGGTAGTATAATTTCGTTTCTCAATACAAAATATGCCACCCAGCAAAGCATATAGAGGGTATAATAACCATACACCCTTTCCTGATGCAGATACCACTGCATTACATTAAATAGCAGCATGGCGGTTACCATGCCAACAAAGGCAGTATTCCAGGTATCAAAACTTAACATGCGGATACCATTTATGAAGTATATCGCTAAAAGATGTGAAGTTCAATTCGTAAAGGTTAATATTTCAAGTTAAGTAGGTTATTCATTCGAAACGTTAAAGCGTACAGGTATATCACTAAATTAATACCCTTAAAATGAATGAAACCGCCGGAATTAACAAGCGGGAAAACCTGTTTAACCTGTGGTGAATTTAGTAGAAGCTCAGGAAGTGCTGGGAAAACCCAATCACTTTCACGAATTTTGTACGTTGATTTTATCACAAGCTATAAAAGTTGTCTATCCATTCAGATGGCGGCCTGTCAGTATTATGATTTTACCCATCGTCGCTTACGGTGATCCGATTTTACGGAAACCTACCGAAGATATTCCTCAAGATGCATCTATTAACCTGCCGGAGCTGGTTGATAATATGTTTGAAACCATGTACAAGGCCTCAGGTGTAGGGCTGGCTGCTCCTCAGGTTGGGTTAAGTTTGCGTTTGTTTGTAGTAGACGGAACGCCCATCATTGATGGAGAAGAAGAAGATAGTGAAGATTTTGACCCTAGTTTAGTTAACTTTAAAAAGGCTTTTATTAATCCCGAAATTCTTGAAGAAGAAGGAGAAGAATGGGCCTATGAAGAAGGCTGCCTGTCCATTCCCGGTATCCGGGCGGAAGTAAGTCGCCCGGAAAAAATCACCATCCGTTACTATGATCTGGACTGGAAGGAACACGAAGAAGAATATGAAGGAATCGCGGCCCGGATTATTCAACATGAATACGATCATATTGAAGGAATTTTGTTTACAGATCACTTGCAACCCCTCAAACGAACTTTGCTAAAAAAGAAATTAAGCAATATTACCAAGGGGGATGTTCGGGTAGATTATAAAATGAAATTTCCCAAATAGGAAAAGGATAGAAACAACAATAGTGCCTGTGAACCAGGCCTTCAATAGTATGTTGCGAGTACTCGCAAACTCCTCACAGGATTCATACTAAAAGAGTAAGGTTTTCAGTTTCGTTAGTATTGAAACACGTATTCTATGCTCTTTCGAATAAAGGAATGTATGCTTCTGCTGCATTCCTTATTTTTTGGATGCCTTGTAGCACATGGACAAAATTCGCCAGCGGATGAACTAGCTCCTGTTTTTTCGGCTGGTGGAGATACCCTGTTTTTTGTCCGTGATCGGCATACTCAAACTATAGGCAAGCAGGATATTTGGTTCATAAGTCGCAATGAATCAGGCGTTTGGTCAAACCCGTATCCTTTCTCATCATTCAATAACATTCATGACAATGCCATTGTTGCACAAGTTGCCGACAAGCTGTATGTGTCTAACGTTTTTTATGGGAAGAAAGCCCGGCCAGGACTATCAGTTTCCAGGTTTGACAATGGCCATTGGAGCTCTCCGGAAGAAGTAATTCTTCCAGGCCTGCAAGCTTCCTCGGGTTCTATTGGCTTTCATTTAGTGGGTGATTCTCTACTTTTTATTGCAATGCCTGATCAGAACCGCAGTGATGATGATCTGTTTATTTCCCGAAAAAATCCGTCAGGGGAATGGTCCGAACCGCGGTGGTTAGGCTCGGATCTGAACTCCGACGAGAATGATTTTTCCCCCTTTTGGGCAGAAGATGGGTATCTGTATTTCGCCAGTGAACGGTCGGGCAATTCTGATCTGTATCGATCCAGACCTTTAAATAAAAGCTGGCTTGACTGGTCTGCCCCGGAGCCCCTCACCAGCCTGAATACCACCGGATTTGAAGCTTATTTCTGCATTGATCCTAAAGATAAAAGCATTTACTTTGCACAAGCCCTGCCTGATTCCAGTCATACGGATCTGATCCACCGAACCAGCCTTTCAGAAGGTACCCTTGTATTTGCTGGCAAAGAGCTTTCTTTTCCGATTCTTTCAAACAGCCCTTCTCCTACTGAATTAGCCCTTCGAACCTTACGAGCTGGTCAGGTCTATTTCGATTACCGTTCTTACCAACTCAGCCCGGAGTCACAGGCTCTGCTCATGCGTATGGTTAAGCATGCTCAGGAAGAACATCCGCCTGTCATTGAAGTGGTAGGCTTTGCCGATGCCGTTGGAGAAACAGAAGCGAACCTATTGATTTCCCAACGACGGGCACTGGTCGTTGAAAAATTCCTGCATGACCATGGCTTAACCAATTCGGTTGAGCTCAAAGCCGAAGGAAATACGAAAGCACAGCTTCCAGCGAGCCGATCAGAAGCCGACCGCCGACGCGACCGCCGAGTAGAAATCCGCTTTCTGAAGGAAAAACAGTAACATTTTCTGTTTTTCAATAAGATACTTCTATAAAGCTGAAGCTCTACAAACAATTGTAAAATACCTTAGAATGGGTTAAACAGAAAACCGATACCTGCCCAATTATTGATACGGTTTTCGTAGCTACTGTACGGCAATGGGCCGTGGTAGACCTGAAGAGCAATACTAATCGGATTCCCACCAGCTGGCCCAAATTCAAACCCAATTGCTGCCGAAACGCCGGGATGAAAACCCGTCTGCTGCACCAGACGTACATCCGTACCTGCCCATAAGCGTACTTTTTCACGATTGGGCTGTTTCCAGACAAACCCCGCCTGAGCATAAAGTCGCTTACGCTCAGATTGCGAGCGAAGCCCCGAACCAACGCCACCATACAGCCGCACAGTTTGCATCTGCCGCGAATACAAAACATCTATCTGTTCATAATTAACAGCATTTGGTGTAAAATAGAAAAGATTGTTATGGATCAGATAATCGTCGCCGAGGTGTGATGAGATATGATACAATCGGAATCGCCAACTGGAATTACCCCGCTTCAAGGCATAGAGCAACCCAACCTTATAATCAATATTATAGAGATAGCGATGGAATTGATTATCCTGGCTGTCATGAAACATTTCAAACTGCGTATTTACCACAATATCCAGAGCTAACTCAGAAGCTTGTGTTGCAGATTTGGTCCAGCGGACAAAGCCCTTTTGAAAACCTACAGAGAAAGGAGCAAATAGGCCGTCTTTGCTAATCCCATTTTCAACACGGCGAACTACTGCACCGCTGGTCTTAGCCTCAAGCGGGTCTAGTAGAATGGGTTGAAATAAATGGTCTTTAGGAAGAAATGTTGTTTGGGCAGTTGCTACTAGTTCAAGGAAAAATAACAAACCCACAAAAAATAAACGCATAAAGCAGGTAACCCGAAGGCCGCAGCCTTCGGGTTGTTATAGATTACTTGGAAAGTTCAGCAAAATGCTTGAAGAACAAGGGAATGGTTTCAATTCCCTTATAGAAATTGAACAAACCATAATGTTCATTGGGGGAATGGAGGGCGTCAGAATCCAAACCAAAGCCCATCAGAACCGTTTTTAAGCCTAGTTCTTTTTCAAATAAAGCTACAATAGGAATACTACCTCCTCCACGAGTTGGAACGGGCTTCTTCCCAAAACTATCCGTCAAAGCGGCTTCAGCTGCTTGATAGGCGGCTGATTCTAAAGGTGTTAAATAAGGCTGTCCGCCATGATGAGGGGTTACCGTCACCCGAACAGATTTTGGTGCAATCCTTACGAAATGAGCCTTAAACAGCTCAGTAATTTTGTTCCAGTCCTGATTGGGCACTAATCGCATGGAAATCTTAGCGGAGGCTTTGGAAGGTAATACCGTTTTAGCTCCTTCACCGATATATCCTCCCCAAATACCATTGCAATCAAGTGTAGGACGAATACTAGCCCTTTCACGAGTTGAATACCCGGATTCACCCTGTACTTCTGCAAGGCCCAAATCATCTTTATAAGCCTCCAGATCAAAAGGAGCCGATTCCAGTAACTCGCGTTCCTGTACACTTAACTCAACTACATCATCATAAAAATGTGGAATGGTAATCTGCCCTTTTTCGTTGTGCAAACTGGCAATCATACTTGCCAATACGTTAATTGGATTAGCCACTGCTCCACCATATACGCCCGAATGCAGGTCACGGTTAGGCCCGACTACTTCTACTTCCACATAGCTTAGGCCACGTAAGCCGGTATCAATAGAAGGCGTATCATTGGCAATCATGGCGGTATCTGAGATAACGATAACGTCTGCCTTTAGTTTTTCACGATTCCCCTGCACAAAAAGGCCTAAGTTAGGCGAGCCTACTTCTTCTTCGCCTTCAATCATAAACTTGACGTTACAAGCCAATGTATTCGTCGCGACCATCGTTTCAAAGGCTTTCACGTGCATGTAAAATTGGCCCTTATCGTCCGCAGAACCCCGAGCGTATATCTTTTCGTCTTTGATTACAGGCTCGAATGGGGCTGTATGCCAAAGTTCGTACGGGTCTGCCGGTTGTACATCGTAATGACCATATACCAAAACCGTAGGCTTTGAAGGGTCAACGATTTTCTCAGCATATACAATTGGATGGCCCGCTGTTTCGTGCAATTCGGCGACGTCGGCTCCTGCGTTTTCCAGGCTCTGACGGACAAATTCAGCTGCCAGGCGAACATCGTTTTTAAACTTTGAGTCTGCACTTACCGATGGAATACGGAGTAATGCGAATAGTTCGCTGAGGAAGCGGCTCTGATTGGCCTTTAGATATTCTTGCATAACGCTATTGTTAATAAAGCTCTGTGAGTTACCCTTATTGCTGTTCTGTTGTCGGATGAAGGTGCAAAAATAAAAAAAGCCCGAACTACGCCCGGACTTTTATCTCTATATTCTAACTATACTAATTTTAATTCTGAAAATGTTTACTAGACACTCCGCCGCCGCCCCATCGGAATACGGTTTTCTTCGCCTCTTAATAAGCGGCCAATATTCTTCTGATGCGTAAAAACGATTAAACCAAACAGAAGGAACCCGAACACAATCAATATTGTACTTTCGGGGCCAAATAATTTAAATACCATCATGAGTGGGAAAGCTAATGCCGCAATCATTGAGCTCAATGACACATATCTGGAAGTAAGCATTACCAGCACAAATACGGCAATACAAACACCGGCTGCTTCAGGGTGAATACTTAAAATCATGCCAAGTAATGTAGCTACGCCCTTACCGCCCTTAAAATTGGCGAATACCGGAAACAGGTGCCCAATCACAGCGATAATACCAAAGGCAAGCTTCATAGGAACCCGTTCGTCCATTGTAATATCTCCTAAATAAAATAGAATCAGTGCCAGGTTAGCCGCTAACCAGCCTTTCAAAACGTCAATAAGTAGGACAATGGTACCGGCTCGCTTGCCAAGTGTACGAAACGTGTTAGTAGCTCCCGCATTTCCACTTCCGTGTTCCCGAACATCTATTCCAAAGAAAGCCTGCCCATACCAAACTGAGGTAGGAACAGAACCCAAAAGATAGGCCAACAGGCCTGCAAGCAAAACGCTTAAGGACATTTATTTTACTTTAATTTTAGCAGTGCCAAGGAAAATTATTTGACAATTTTCTAACAATAGTATGAACAAAGGTACTATCTACTCATTAATTTTTAATGCAATACGGCTGAAAAACTAAAAAATTAAGGAGTTTTTAAGTCTTGTAAAGAGCTTTGCCAGGATGCCATGTAACTGTATATATCTTCCCAATTAATGAAGACTGAGGGTTTAGTTCGTCATAAGAGATCTCCATTCTTTCTGTTTGGATGGTATCAATGGTAAGCGAAAAAGGGATATTTTCAAAAAGCTGATGTGGGTAGGGCTTACGCGGCCCCAACGTTTTGGAAGAACGATTTTGCACTTCAAAGGCATTCCCCGGGTTTATTGGTTGTATCTTTGTGCCCACCCACCACTACATTAAAACTGGTTTTTTCTAATACTATTTTGTTGATTTCCAGCCGATCATACACCACCATTTTAGCACATTTACGCCTTGGATACTACTATTTTCCAAGTTTCCAGCTAGTGTCAGTGCAGGGCTTTTATTGTTTTTCTCCAACATGGCTCGCTGAGTAGTATCTATGTCGAGACGGACGCCAGTGAGGTTGCCTTTCCCTAAAAAAGGATTAAAACTCATCCGATCAATATGGAGTTTGTAAAGATGATCAGAGCCTTCATATACTTTTCTTCCAGATGTTTCCCTAACAATGCGGGAAGAAGGAATATACTTGCCAGCCAAATGCCACAACCTGAAATGATACTAGCTAGTAAAACACGGAGGGTGATTTTTTGCCAGCGGGGCAACGATAGTGTATATATGGTTGAGGTCTTGTACTATTTTTGATCCTTAGTACTTGAAAAGCTCGTGCCAACGCTGTTTCAAATCGGACAATCTACACCCAAATGCCTGGAAAGAAGTGGTAAGGCAGACGTATCCAGGTGTATCTTACCAAAGCTGATTCTTTTGAGATATGGATACAAAAACGTTGACAAAGTTACGTTTTGTACTTGGCTGATTAATAGCCGGGTAAGCTTTATCGACCTTTTTACACCTACACAAAAAGGAAAGAATCGCTCTGTTAGCAGAGCGATTCTTTCCTTTTTGTAGTATTTGATTAATAACCCGGATTTTGAGGGAAAGAGGTACTAGTTCCGGTCGTTCGGTCAATTTGCGTTTGTGGGATTGGGCGAAGATTATAAAAATCCTGAATGCCAGCGGCTCCGTCAGGATTATATAATTGCACCCTTTCTACCAAGATTCCCCAACGCTTCAAATCATACCAGCGAGTCATTTCACCGGCTAATTCACGCTCACGTTCTTCCATCAAAAATTCCATAGTAGCTTCTGATGCCGTGATCATCATGGCTGATTCATACCCAGACCAAGCAGCTCGTTTACGAACAACATTGATAGCATCGGCAGCTTCCTCAGTTTTACCTAGCATGATGTCAGCTTCTGCCAGAATTAAATACGTTTCTGCCAAACGGGCCACGAACCAGTCACGGCTACCTGCTGTAGTCTGAATTTCAGGGCGAAGCGGATCCAGGAATTTATTTAATACCGGGAATAAATTTGCCTTATAAAGACTAGGCACTAGCACCTGGTATGGTTTGGCTGCCCGCTCAGCCGTAGTCCACTCTGTACCTGGAATGTAAATCGCAGTATCTCCCAGAGCAAAGGTTACGCTTGTTTTGCTGTCATCAAATAAACCCGTGCTGTAGGTACCTGCTTTGTTGGAGTACCAAGTGTCTTTGAAAGACTTTTTATAACGTGAATCTTTGGAGCGATCATCCGGATTGAAAATAACATTCAACATATAATCAGTTGGTTTATACCGCTTCCAGGGGCGTCCATTGGCAATATCCCGTTGCATACCAGCCTGAACATCATATTCCATGTTAAAGAACAAATGCGTCAGATTCCCGTTTCCGTTCGACAACACATCTGAGGAATACTGAACAGCAAAAATAATTTCACTGTTTTGCTGATTCGACTGATCATATACACTAGCAAAGTCACTTTGCAAGGAATACGAATAGTTGTTAATTACATTTGAGGCATACGTAGCTGCTTTTGAATAGTCGTCGGTTGCTTTTGCCTCAGAAGTAGCCTTCGTCAGATAGACTTTTGCCAGCATATGCTCACAGGCCCCTTGAGTAGCCCGACCGTATTCCGTATCAGAAACTGTACTAGGTAAATCGGGTAGAGCAGCTTCCAAATCTGCGGTAATGGCAGCATACATCTCCGACACCGTTGCCCGAGTAAAATCCTTTGTTGGTTCAGTAATCCCATTCAACGTTAAGGCTACTCCACCCCAGTTTTGAGTAAGGATAAAATAGTGATGAGCTCTCAAAAATTTAAGCTCAGCTATGCGTTGGACTTTAACATCATCCGTTAAGTCTGTTACACTACCTGCTTCGGCCATATCTATCAAAATATTCATAGTATTGATGCCGGCGTACAGGTTATTCCACAAGGTCGTCAGAATATCTACACTCGAACCAAAAGCAGAAGTATATTGATTCATATACTTATAACTTCCATCTGCTCCATTGGTGTAGGTATCGGTTCCGAACACGGTCAGGTTGGTACCAACTTCCGTACCGTAATAATTTCGTAAAGAGGCATAAGCCGCATTTACTCCTCCTTCAAAACCAGCAGCGGTATTATAGTAAGTACTGCTAACCTGTGAGACCGCCGCTTCGTCAAGAATATGCTTACAGCCATTATTAACAAGCAGAATGCCCAGGCTGACTATTGAAATAAATATCTTTTTCATTGGTGACCAATTGTTAGAATTTGGCATTTAGACCGAAGATGAATTGGCGGGTAGCATAGCTTTGACTAGAACTAACCGAATCCACTGTCTCATTATCAATTCCCTTATACTTCGAACGGTATTTTGAGAAGTTGAAAGGCTGCTGTGCTGCCAAATACACCCGAAGGCTGGTTACTTTTAAAGCCTTCAGGATCCCTTCCGAGAAAGTATACCCTAAGTTAATGTTACGAACTTTCAGGAAACTACCGCTGAAGTATCGAAGGGTGCTGCCATTATTGGGTGATTCCTGATTTACGTTGGGTCTTGGGAACTCATTCGTCGGATTATTAGGTGTCCAGTAATTGATATTCAGGTTATTATACCGGCCAGCGAGTGTATTAAAATCCGAGTGAAATGCACTGGTAATGGTACTACCAATCCGGGTATAGAGGAAGAATGAGAAGTCCAGCCCTTTGTAGCTAAAGCGGTTGGTCATACCAGCCGTGAATTTGGGAATTTGCGAGCCAATAACCATGCGGTCATTATCAGCATCAATTTGACCATCATTATTTAAATCGGCCAGTTTGATCTCACCTACACTCCGGGAGTAAGAAGTTGCCTCATCTGCCTCACTCGTTTGCCAAATGCCTACTTTCTTATAGTCGTAAATAGCAGTCAGTGGCTTTCCAATGAAACGTGAGTTCCCGACATCATCTACTTTACCATTGGTTAGTTCCAGAATTTTCTCGTCGTTTTTCGTCCATTGAAGATCAGTAGTCCAACGGAAGCCTCCACGAGTATCTATGTTGATTGTTGATAAAGTAACCTCAATCCCTCTATTTTGGGTTTTACCTACGTTTCGATACACGTAATCAAATCCGGTCGTGCCAGGTAGGTTATCTTTCATTAAAAGGTCACTAGTTCTGGACTGATAGACTTCTAAAGAACCGGATATACGATTACTGAAGAAAGCGTAATCCAAACCAAAGTTCGTTGAAGCGGTTGATTCCCACTTTAAGCTAGCGTTACCAATCGTAGAAGGCTGATATCCATACGCAGAGGTTGATAGGAATGCATAGGAAGTACGACTGAGCAAGGTTTGTGTTTGATAGGGATCAATGGCTGTATTACCCGTTTTACCCCAGCTTGCTCTTAATTTCAACTGATTTAGCCATGCGACATTTTTCAGGAAAGGTTCTTCGCTCATGTTCCAGCCAAAGGCCATGGAAGGGAAAAAGCCATATTTAGTATCATCACCAAACCGTGAAGAACCATCATACCGACCAGTAACTGTAAAAAGGTACCGCTCTTTATAGCTATAGTTCACCCGAGCCATGAACGATTGAAGGGACCATTCCGTTAGGCTTGAATAAACACTGCTAATCGAAGAAGCCGCTCCCAAATTATAGAACTTCATGGTTTCAGCAGGTAGACCCGTTACACTTATTCCTGAAGTCTCGTAATTATCCTGCTGAATAGAGTGTAATGCTGTCACATCCAGGCTATGTACCTTGTTGAAGACTTTATTATAATTTAAAATATTTTCTACCGTATAATTAAACCGGCGGGAATTATCCATCAATGCACGCGGATTACCCCCACGCCGATCGTTCGTATATGTTCCCCAGAACCGACCAAAACGTACGTCTGTGAAGTCTGGACCAAAATTGAAACGGTATTTCAGGCCATTCACAATTTTCCATTCAGCATATAAGCTGTTGAACATTCGTACTGTCTTTGTTTCAGCAATGTTTGCACCAGGCACTACTTCAGCCGCCGGATTTGACTGCAGCCCGTCTGTAGTAGGCAAGAATATAAGATCTCCATTATCATCATAAGGTCTCCCCAATGGGTTCTCACGTAAGGTTAAAGCCAGTGGAGAAAAACCATTACTGCTGGTAATAGGGCTATTCGCTCCGTTATTGATACTATATACCCCTAAAGAAGAAAGTCCAATCCGGATTTTATCATTGATTTTATGGTCAATATTAATACGTAGTGAATAGCGGGTGAAGTCCATGGTTTTGATAATCCCCACATCCTTGAAGTAGTTACCCGACACGGCAAATTGCGTCTTTTCACTGCCTCCCTGCACACCTATCTGATGGCTCTGAATACTTCCGGTACGCAGAATCAGTGATTGATAATCTGTGCTTCTGCCCTGAGCAATTCCATCCAATTCTACCGCTGTAAATAATGACGCATCCGCCGCCGTAGGATCGGTATCATCATAGGTACCAATCGCCCGGCGTGACTCCCGTTTGTATTCGGCAAACTCAGGGCCGTTCATAATGTCAATTCGGCTCAGTTCTTTAGAAATACCGTAGTAACCATCGTAGCTAACAGACATTTTCCCTGGGGTACCGCGTTTGGTAGTAATAATCACTACTCCATTGGCACCTCTGGAACCGTAGATAGCCGTTGCGGAGGCATCCTTCAGAATTTCCATTGAGGCAATATCATTCGGGTTGATATCGTCGATATTACCGGCTAGTGGAATTCCATCAACTACATACAATGGATCATTCGATGCATTGATAGATCGACGTCCCCGAATCCGTACCGTAACCCCTGAACCAGGGTTGCTCCCATTCTGTACGACATCTACCCCAGCGACCCGACCTTGTAAAGCCTGACGGGCATTGGTAATGGGAAGTTCTGAGATTTCTTTCGAACCTACCGAAGAAATAGCCCCCGTTAACTGGCTCTTTTTCTGAGTACCATACCCTACAACCACCACTTCGGTTAACTCAGAGCTAGTAGATGGAATAACGAGTTCGAGATACGTTTGGGCTCCTACTGGGAATTCGCGTGTTTGATACCCAACTGAAGAAACGACTAGCGTAGCATTAGCAGACACACTAATGGTAAATTTACCTTCAGGGTTAGTACTCACCCCACGAGTGGTTCCTTTTACGGCGACGTTGGCTCCTGGAATAGGCTGGTTGTCATCTCCCGTTACACGTCCTGAGATCGTATGATCCTGAGCGGAAGAAGTCCAACCAAATCCCATAAAGAGAAGGCTTAGTAATAGTACTCTCATAGTAATGGTAAAGGGTTATGGTTTAAGTACTGGGTACTTCGTTCAATTACTATAATGACTTGCGACGTTATTTTGTACCCTTATTTTCTTAAAAAAAATCATCCGTTAATCCTATTTATTTATCCTGTGACTTATTATCAATTCATTCTTGACAGTTTAAAAGCATAAAAAGAGCCCGATACTGCTGGCAGTATCGAGCTCTTTTTATTAAGGGTGTATGGAATATGACTAGCCTTTCATGAAACGTACCAAACCAATTTCTACCAGTAAAAACACTAAAGCAATTACCAGAAACCATTTCCATAGGCTCAATCCTACATTCTGGCTTTTATACTGACTAACAAAATCACTCTGATCATCATAGACCTGTATATTTTTTTGATCTTTAAAAATTGCCTTTAACTCCTGCGGTGAATAAACCTCCATTTTTGACTCCTCGGCAGTATGGTTAAAAGCGATTACCTGAACGGCTTTGTCATCCAGCAATAATTCATAATAACCCGACTCAAGGGGCTGATCGGTTTGGGCGGGTAATTCGGCAATCAGTTCTGTTCCTGCTAAACGTTGAATAGGAATGAGTAGCTGTTTATCTTTTTTTAGTTTAAAAAGACCATTTTTGGGAGCCTCAGGCACGATAACCCTAAAGCTTGGAAAGGTATGGGTAATAGGTGTTTGCTGGACACTCAAGATAGCCATCTTATACAAAATGGGCAGGAATAATGCATTTTGAGGGAAATCGGTTGCTTCTAGAGTAGACGCTAATACATATAGCCGTCCGTTCCCTATTCGCGTAGAAGTCAGGTAGGGTTGTCCTGACCGGAATTGCAACAGTTTTTCACCCGCAGTTTGCCAAAGCCAGGCCGGAGCAGCGGATGGCACAGCTAATTGCTCACGTAAATTCGTCTGTTCGAAAATATCACTGAAAAATGGATTATTTCTTGTAGGAGCCTCCAGAGCCTCTTTACTGGCATTCTGGTTTATAGTAACCGAAGGGATACCTACGTTTTGAAGACTACTTGCCTGAGGGTGTGCGGCCGGAATCATGAATACGCTCCCACCTGATTGAATAAATCGCTGAAGTTCTGTTTGCAGGCTACCCGTTAGTTGATCTACCCCTTCTATAACAATCAGATTAGATCGCTGTAAGGCTCCGACATCTACGTTGCTGATTGAATAACTACTTCGGCTGAAAAGACTATCGTTTGAAAATACATTTTCAATGTAATTACCTGACTTCGTGCCATATACATGAGCTATACGTATGACGGGGGCGGCATTCAGAACAAAGTAATAATCATTATCAAAAATAACCGGCGAGTCGTCAAACGTAATGCGTCCCTTTTTGAACCCTTTTCCCCGAACATTAAATGTAAAAGAGGTCTGGGTATAATTCTGAGCCGGAATGGTTACGATCTGGGAAGCAACCTGAGCTTCATCAAGGAGTAGTTTAATACTCAAATTTTCTACCTCCTTCTCTCCAGTATTCCGTACACGAACCGTCACTGTATTCGGCTGCGTTTCCCGGATAAAAGGCGTATTCAACCACATTGAATCAACAAACACATTTTGGGCAGTAGGCCCCTGGATCGGCATAAGGATCAGACGTGACGTAGAATCCGGTTTAATTTTTTTGAGATCCCCTACGGTGGATTTCTGAAAATCCGAAAGCCAGAAAAATTGATTCCCTTTTTTACTATAGGCTGAGGCAAGCTGTTCCTGCCGATGGTATACGGATTCCAGCCTGCGATTCGTCGGCGAGAAATCAATGCTGGTCAGTCTATCCTGAATTTGTTGTGCTCCCTGCAAGGCGTGTTCTTCAGCACTAAAATTATTGGTTACTACCTGTAAAGTCGGAGAATTTGAAAAAGCAGATAGTAACTCTTCTACTTTACCGATAGCCGTATTCAGCAGCGAACGGTTATCTGCCATATTCTGCATCGATAACGAATTATCAATATAGAAACTGCTGATACCTCCACTCTGGGCAAGCCCTGACTTCGCTGGAATAAAAGGCTGAGCAAAAGCAAGTACCAGAAAAATAATGGCAACTATGCGGGCGGCCATTATTAACCAATGCTTTAACCTACGGAAACGGCTGGTATTCGTGTCAACCTGCCTGAGAAAGGCAACATTTGTAAAGTATACTTGTTTCGTTCGCCGAAAATTAAAGAGGTGAATTAGCACCGGCATAGCCGCCGCCAAAAGCCCCCAGAGAAACGCAGGATACAGAAATTGCATGAACGCAGACAAATTTGATTGGGCGGAAAAGACCGCTATCAGAATCAAGCAGCGAAAATAAGTGTTTGCTGATTGCCTGAAATATCTCTCAATATAGTAGATAAACGAAAAAGCCTTCATCCAATTTGGACAAAGGCTTTAAAAGTTAATGGGTATTGGTTATTTATAGCTGGGCAAGCCCAGTAATAAACAACCAATACCTATTTATTATAATTTACGTTTTACTTCTTGTAATTCGAATCCTTCAATCACATCACCAACTTCAATATCATTAAAATTCTTAATGCTCATGCCGCATTCGTAGCCGTACTTAACCTCGCTAACGTCGTCTTTGAAGCGTTTAAGAGCCTGAATTTCGCCTTCATGGATAACGATAAAGTCACGGATGATCCGGATTTTATTATTCCGTTTGATACTACCTTCGGTAACATAACAGCCGGCAACTGTACCAATCTTCGAAATTTTGAACACTTCCCGAACTTCAACGTTACCCGTAATAACTTCCTGGAATTCAGGTTCAAGCAGACCTTCCATAGCCTTCTTGATATCCTCGATAGCCTGGTAGATAATGGAGTAATTCCGGATTTCGATTTGCTCCTGCTCAGCCAAACGCCTGGCGTTAAGCGATGGGCGAACCTGGAATGCCACTACAACTGCATCTCCGGCAGAAGCCAGCATCACATCAGATTCGGTTACTTGCCCTACTCCTTTATGAATGATATTTACATTAACTTCTGCGGTAGAAAGTTTAAGCAGCGAATCGGAAAGTGCCTCCACTGAACCGTCCACGTCGCCTTTAACGATGACGTTAAGTTCTTTAAAGTTACCAATTGCCTTCCGTCGGCCAATTTCTTCCAGCGTAATATGTTTACGGGTACGTAGTGATTGTTCACGTAATAACTGCTCACGTTTGTTGGCAATTTCACGGGCATCACGTTCGGTCTCCACCACATTGACTTTATCGCCAGCAGTTGGGGCTCCACTTAAGCCCAATACCTGAACGGGTGTAGAGGGGCCTACTTCTTTAACCCGTTTTCCGGTGTCATCAAACATAGCTTTTACCCGGCCAAAATAAGGCCCAGCCAACATCACATCACCAATTTTCAGCGTCCCATTTTGTACCAGAATATTAGCCACGTAGCCACGTCCTTTATCCAGCGATGCTTCTACAATGGTACCCACCGCCCGACGATCAGGGTTGGCTTTCAGGTCAAGTAATTCTGCTTCGAGTAGTACCTTTTCCAGAAGTTCATCAACCCCAAGCCCGCTTTTAGAAGAGATTTCCTGCGTTTGATAACGCCCACCCCATTCTTCCACTAAAATGTTCATTTGGGAAAGTCCCTCACGAATCTTCTCCGTGTTAGCACCGGGTTTATCCACTTTCGAGAACGCGAATACCATGGGTACCCCTGCATTCTGGGCGTGGTTGATGGCTTCTTTCGTTTGAGGCATGACACTATCGTCTGCCGCAATAACGATGATCGCCACGTCGGTTAATTTTGCTCCCCGAGCACGCATGGCCGTAAAGGCTTCGTGGCCTGGAGTATCCAGGAATGCAATCTCACGCCCTTCACCCGTTTTTACTTTATAGGAACCAATGTGCTGCGTAATACCACCCGCTTCACCAGCGGCCACTTTTGTTTTCCGGATGTAGTCAAGTAATGACGTTTTACCGTGGTCAACGTGACCCATAATGGTGACCACCGGAGCCCGTGGGATTAGGTCCTCGGGAGCATCCGCCTCTTCAACTAAAGCGGACTCTACTTCTTCTTCGGCAGTAATAAATTGTACATCGTAATCAAATTCATCCGCAATAATCGTGATGGCTTCTGCATCCAGACGCTGGTTAATGGATACGAACATACCCATATTCATACAGGTCTGAATTACATCGTTAATGGATACATCCATCAATGAGGCCAGATCACTAGCAGAAACGAATTCGGTTACTTTCAGTATTTTGTCCTGTTCCTGTTGTTGCAATTCGTGTTCTTCCCGACGACGAGCACGATCCTGGCGACGTTCGCGGCGACGATCTGCCCCAAAGTTCTGCTTCTTATTACCACCACCCATTTGGGCAACCGTATTCCGAACGTTGTTATTTACCTCTGTTTTAGAAGGTACGTCCCGACGGTTATTATCCCGGTTGTTATTAGTATTGGGACGGCGGTTATTATTATTCGAATTACCGGCGTTATTGTTGCGTCCTCCACCCTGGTTCTGAGCATTATTTGTATTCTGCTCATTTTGATTATTCCCACGGTTCTGAGGATTCCCATGTTGCTGGTTTCCTCCTGACGCATTTTGGTTATTGCGATTCTGGTTGCCCTGATTCGCATTACCACCCTGCCGATTCTGGTTTTGATTTTGGGCGGGACGATTGGGATCATTTCCTCCGCGAGCCTGATTTCGATCATTCTCAACGGTCTTAATCCGCTTGCGTTTCTTTTTCTCGTTGTTATTGTTATTACCTCCACGGTGATTTCCGTTACCACGGTTGTCTTGTTTGGTAGGTAACTCAATTTTCCCCAGAACAGTTAACCCTTTCAGCCGATCTGCTTTTGCTTCGATCAGTTCAGGTGTTGGCTCTGCGATTTGTTCTTCTTTCACTTCAGGTTTGGGCTCAGGCTTCTTTTGTTCAGATTTATGCTCCGGCCTTCGTTTCTGTTCGTGTTGCCGTACTTCCTGCGGTTTTTGGGGCTGAGGATTTACGGGTTGCCGGTTTTCTACTGGTTTTGATTCAACAGCAGGAGCTACCGGGGGTACAGTAGGCTGCTTTATTTCAGGTTTTGCTTCTAAAACAGGTTCTGGTTTTTCTTCAGCTACAGGCTTTACTTCAGGAATAACTTCCTTCTGAACAGGCTCTGGCTTTACTTCAGGTTTAGGCTTTTCTTTGGGCTCTTCTACCTTGGGCTGAAGTTCTGCTTTAGCAGGAATTTCCGGAGTAGTTGGTTCAGCAGGAATTTCTACTGCCTTCGGCTCTGGCTTTACTTCAGGCTTTTCAACCACTGCTGGAATAACTTCGTTAACAGGCTCTTCTTTGGGAGAGGTTGGCAAAATGTGCTTACCCGTTTCCAGATCAATTTTCCCTAGTACTTTCAAGCCTGGTAGCTTAGGTTCTTCCTTAACAGTTGGCTGAACGGGCTCTACTGGCTTCGCTTCTACCTTAATTTCTTCACTTGAATTGCGGAAGTAAAGAGGAAGGTCATCATCTGCCTTTGGGCGAGCCGTCACGGCGGGTTCAACAGGCTTAGGCCCTTCTTTTACTAAATCAGGTGCATTAAATTCTTTCGCCAATACCTGTAGCTGTTCAGCAGTCAGTTTTGTATTGGGATTATTGTCAATTTTAAATCCTTTGGCAGACAGACGATCTACAATGGTTCCCATGCCCACGTTGATCTTTCGTGCCGCCACATTTAAACGCATTGTTTGGATCTCTTCTGCCATACGATACTTTTTGAGTTCGTCAAAACGAATTG
>JASGGE010000037.1:0-27799 GCA_047605205.1 Siphonobacter sp. | reverse complement strand
TTTTAACGTTTTAAAGCTTGCTTTGCCAATTCAAAGGCCTGCTTTTTTATTTCATCTGGTTCACCTTCGAGCCAATGAATAGGTACACCATCTCGCTCCAGTTTGCGAAAAAAAGTCATCTGACGTTTGGCAAACTGATGAATCGCTACTTCCAGGCGGGCTATCATCGTTGGCAAATCCCAATGTCCCTGCAAATACTCAGTAATGAATTTATACTCCAACCCATAATAGATAAGTTTATCTGCGGGAATTCCTCTTGTAAGTAATCGCTGCACTTCTTCTATAAATCCTTCCTGTAAACGTTTCCGTAAACGGGTTGAGATGCGTTTACGCCGCACTTCTACCGATGGATTAATACCCAATACCAGCGGATTCACTTGTGCCGCGGGTACTGTCTGCAAAACATTATTTCTTAAGTATTCAGCCATTTCCAGGGCACGAATGGTTCGTTTTCGAGTAGACAGATCTGCTAGTGAATGGTACGAAGAAGTGCTTTCATGAAACCGTTTCTGAAGCTGCTCGTCTGTTAACATTGCCAGTTCATTACGCAGGTTTTCATTAACAGGGATGCCGGTATATTGATGTTTTTTTAATACAGCCTCGAGGTACAAGCCCGTTCCTCCACATAAAATAGGCAGCGAATGCCTGGCCTCCAGTTCTTCAAACACGCGTTGGAAATCCAGCTGATATTGATGAACATTATACTGCTCACCGGCTTCACGAATGTCAATCAGGTGATGCGGTACTTCTCCGTATTCTTCCAAATCTTTGCCTGTTCCGATATCCATACCCTTATAAATTTGTCGGGAATCCACACTGATAATTTCTCCACCTAATTCCGTTGCCAATGACACTGCCAGACTCGTTTTCCCCGAAGCAGTGGGCCCAAGCACTACAATAGCATTAAAATTTCTTTCTGTTTCAGAAAAAGCATCCATATTTTATTATTGCAACTCATGTCAATATAATACTGATAATCAATGATTTATCAATAAATTATTCAAAAACATAAGCTCTGAGAATTCGCTAGAATTTTTATTTGGGGAATTAGCCGGGAATACGCTACTCATAAAGCTCACCAAAACCTACTTTTCTGAATCGTTTAATGTACTTATAACTCCCACGATTTTGTACCAGAGCCCAACCATCTTGCTTCTCTAACTGTCGTTGCCCTGTTTCCGGATTCAACCAAAATACTTGCGGGGACGCGTATCCTACTCGTTCAAAACCTAGTCGCTCATAACTATGACCCGCTGACCAGTCCCGGTCAGCATAGGTCATCAGGTCATCGGGATGATGCTCCCGAACGAATGCCTGAATGAGCTTATCCAAACCTCCCACCACTGTATACCCTCTTACATTTGCAAACCGAATCAACTCTCCTGAATAGTACTGTTCACCTCTAAGGGGCATTAATCTTAAGGGCCCAAAGCCCGCCACAGCTACGCAGTTATCTAATTTCTGGATCAGAAGATTTTCCCCATAAGCAGCATTTTGAGCCATCGGCTTCAAAAATAAGCCATATCTATACTTACATCTGGCGGTAATTTGCAGATGGTTTTCATTCAAAAAGGTATTCAGGAAGGTTTGATCAATACCTTTAACGAGGGTCAAACGGGCCGGAATTCGTTCGGAAAGCCCTACTAATGCTAGCAATCTAGACTGCACAATTTCAGGTTTTTGCTGCCAGATATCCTCCCAAATTCGCACAAACCGCCAGCCTTTTTTTTCATATATCTCGCCTAGCTCGTCCGTAGATTCGCCTATAAACACGTATTGTACCGCAAGCTTCAGTACGTCATTTTCGTAAGCCTTACCGTATTTCCATTGCCCTGGCGTATGTTGATTTAAAAAATCCCAGACATTCATAAACTAAAAAAGGCTGGCCTAAGCGAGACCAGCCCATTTAATGCTAATAACATGCTTAGCGGAGTATCTTATTGGTCACTTCCTGGTCAATGGTAATATATCCCGGATAGTTCACTTGCTTATTCCCAATCGCTAAGGTAGGCTTTATTTTGATAGTCAGTTTAGATGGTTTCACTGAATTATTCCCGGCCAAATTCTGCACTAACTGAATAAAAGCATCACGCGTTGCGGCATCTGAAAGTAGCTGAAATGCATTCGTAGAAAGCTTCACAGGTACACGCGTATGAGCTCCTGGCTCAACCACAATTCGCTGATTAATGAAGCCATTTGCCAGTTCTTTATTGGTCAGAAGAATTCGGTATTCAAGCTGATTAATAGCTGCCATACGGCTCGTTGGGTTGGCAATATCGAGGTTAATGTGAGCATCCAGTGGAACATTCCGTTGTAATAATCCAGCACTTAGCTGAGGATAACGTAAAGGATTAAGAGCTTCAAATGTTCTAAACTGGCGAATATCAATACCAGCTAAATAGATACTGTCTGCTGAAACAATGTTGTACTTACACTCACCAAGCGTCTTTGCTTCGGCAATTTGCTTGTTAACTCCACACCGGGTAAGAGTAAATACGGTAATCAATAATGAACAAAAAATGAGTGTCTTTTTCATCTAGATTGGATATAGTCGGTGTAAATGAGTAGCTGTTATTGAATAAAAGCGTACCAAATTCTCTGGCAAATAACGTAAGAAACGGGCCAGTTTCATACCCTAGTGTTCAGAATGGTTGTCTTAAGAAAGTTTAACATACCAAGCTCATTATCAGATCTTTTCAAAACAAATTATTAATCTTTTTTCTTATTATTTACAATTATTAGGCATTAACCTAATAATTGTATTATATTAGATTTTTAATAACTACCATACTAATTTAATTATGGCTACGTATTCTGTTTTGTCAGGTGAAGTCCTGGATTCGGAGCATTTAAAGCTTCCTGAACGAAAAAAGATGCAACGTAATTTGTCTACGTTTTTTACTCAATTTGAAGAAAAAGATCGGAATGCTCTAAACCTTAAATTTCCTTTTGAGTTATCCCGGGGAGAACGTTTTCAGGTTTTAATAGATACCCCATCTGAAGCTTTGCGGGTGGCCCTTCTTATTAGAGCCTTTTTGAAAAGTGATTTTTATTCCGGGCAGAAACTCGATGCCCGGATTGGAATTGGAGCAGGTAAAATTGAGTCTTCTGCGAACACGCGTTTATCAGAAGCAGAAGGCGAAGCCTTTGATCGTGCGGATGAGTTATTGAATACTCCTGGTAAACTTCAACGATTAACCATTTTTTCGGCATGGCCCGACTTAGATCGGGAATTGAATGTAGGCTTCATTTTACTAGAGACCATCACGAGTCGGTGGACTCCTACTCAGGCCGATGTTATTTATTTAAAATTGATGGGAAAAATTGAAAATGAAATTTCTTCTGAGTTGGGCATTACTCAATCTGCCGTAAACCAACGATCTAATGCAGCGTGCTGGCCAGCCATTGATGCATTCGTAAAACGGTATGCTGAGTTAATGAAAAGCCGCTAACTCTTCCCCCCCGAATCAGGTCTTTTGAGAATTCGGGAGATTTTTTCTAACCGAGTAATGGGGGCTTCTCCTTATATACTCGTCCGTTTGGGGGGGGCCATTCGTTTCATTTTTCAGAATTTGTATAATGAGTATAATGACTATTTTGGAACAGTATTTGCACTTCTTTGGATATTCAGGATTCAACAGGCAGATATTCGGAGTGATTTTTTGTAAATAAAATTTTTAAAGAGTTGCTTTGGGTGTGTTACTGGTACAGTTATTTTTCAGCATAATGGGCCTTATTATACTCTTTCACTGCTTATGAAACGTACCTTATCTCTTTCCGTTCTATGTGTATTTCTGATGGTTAGTCTTTCTAGCTGTCAGGCAATTATGGATATTTTCAAAACCGGTGTCTGGACGGGTGTTATTCTGGTATTCTTAGGAATCGGATTAGTTATCTGGCTAGTTTCCAAGCTTTTCGGCGGTGGTCGATCATAATCATATAGTACCCCATATGACTGTGTCCTTTATGACCACCATTGATCGGCTCGATCACCTGATTAATACGCACTACCTTCTAATTTCTCAACAAATTGTTCAAGAGGTTGGCGGATTAAATACTCGTCTTCTTTGTACCGTCAACGAAGTTCTTAGCTGGCAATGTGGGTTAACTCCTTTAAAAGATGGACAAGCCTATGTTACTATTACCAGTCAGCGTATGCAGAAGCTCCAGGTGAAGTTGGGAGATCAGGTATCTGTTATGTTAACGGAAGATACAACTGAATATGGACTAGATATGCCCGAAGAGCTACAAGTTGCTCTCGATCAGGATCCGATTTCACACGAACGATATAAAAAGCTCGTTGGAGGAAAGCAACGTTTTATAATTCGATATGTCCTGGAAGTAAAAAACTCTCAACTACGAGTAGATCGGGCCTTATTGATCCTTCGAAATTTAAAATCAATGGCACCCGGTAAAGAAAGTTTTCGAGGGCTGGTTGTCAAGTAATTTTTTAACTATGCCTGACTCTCTAGAAGTTTGGTTACGTGGCCCATTACCCGACATGCCCGTACTGGTTCAACCTGTTGCTCATGCCTTATTGCAGGCCCGTGAAGAACTCGCTCAATTAATGAACTCGTATGATGATATTCGGCTTTGGGAGCGTCCAGCCGGATTAGCTTCCGCTGGTTTTCATTTACAGCATTTAACGGGGGTGCTTGATCGCTTATTTACCTACGCACGTGGCGAGCAACTCACCCACGAACAGTTTGAATATCTACAGGCCGAAGGTTTAGCCACCGGGATTTCATCAATTGCATTGGTTGAAGCCTTTAATATACAGATTGATAAAGCTTTACAGCAACTTCGCCAAACGGACATAAATACCTTAACGCAGGTGAGAGGAGTCGGCAGATCCCAAATTCCGTCTACAGTTATTGGGTTGTATGTCCACGCGGCCGAACATACCATGCGGCACCTGGGGCAATTGTTAGTAACGGTAAAGGGCTTAGAATAAACGTACACACTCGTTTCCTGCCCTATTCATCGGGTTACCACTGCGTTACCGTACCCAAACATTTCAATTTTTTGTACCATTAGCCATTCTAAAGCTTCAATCACTAACATTTTGTTGTATTATATTGAAATCTGACGTACCAAAAACGTTTTAATAATACATAAAGAAGTCTTCATTTTAATAACTTCAACAAAAATACCCCAACCAATTGGCGGGGGTATTTTATCAGAAATAAAGTCTAACTTTTACGCTCCTACACTACGGCGGATGATGTTTAGGGCACCACCGGCTTTGAACCACTCAATCTGAGCGTCGTTGTAAGTATGGTTTACCGGGAATGAATCCGTTGTTCCGTCAGCGTGATGTAATACAATGGTCAACTGCTTGCCCGGAGCAAATTCGTTCAGGCCTACGATATCAATCGTATCATCTTCAAGAATCTTATCGTAATCGGCCGTGTCAGCAAACGTCAGGGCCAACATACCTTGTTTTTTCAGGTTGGTTTCGTGGATACGGGCAAATGATTTCACCAGAATCGCACGAACTCCCAGGTGACGAGGCTCCATGGCAGCGTGTTCGCGTGATGAACCTTCCCCGTAATTCTCATCCCCTACTACAATCGTTCCGATACCAGCCGCTTTATAACCACGTTGTACACCCGGCACGGTACCAAACTCACCCGTTAACTGGCTTTTTACTTCATTGGCTTTGTCGTTGAAATAATTCGTAGCACCAATCAGCAGGTTATTTGAAATATTGTCCAGGTGACCACGGAATTTTAACCATGGGCCTGCCATTGAAATATGATCGGTCGTACACTTGCCTTTTGCTTTGATGAGCAGTTTCAAACCTTTCAGGTCAGTACCTTCCCAGGCAGCGAATGGTTCAAGTAATTGTAAACGATCTGAAGTAGGAGAAACGATAACCTCTACTTTAGAACCATCTTCAGCGGGAGCCTGATACCCCGGATCATCAACATCAAAACCACGTGGTGGTAATTCAGGGCCTTTTGGCTCATCCAGTTTTACGGCTACCCCTTCTTCGTTAAGCAAGGTATCAGTAAGGGGGTTGAATGTCAGATCACCGGCAATTGCAAACGCGGTTACGATTTCTGGTGAAGCTACAAATGCGTGCGTGTTTGGGTTACCATCGTTACGAGCCTTGAAGTTCCGGTTGAACGAAGTAATAATGGAGTTTTTCCTGGTGGGATCATTGGTATGACGAGCCCACTGACCAATACAAGGACCACACGCATTAGCCATCACTACGGCTCCCATAGTATCGAAGGTTTTGATAAATCCGTCACGTTCGATGGTGTAGCGTACCGTTTCAGAACCAGGAGTAATGGTATACTCTGCCTTTGCCTTCAGTTTTTTATCAACAGCCTGCTGAGCTAAAGAAGCCGCACGGCTAATGTCTTCGTATGACGAGTTCGTACAGGAACCGATCAAACCAACTTCCAGCTCAGCAGGCCAGTTATTTTCTTTTACTGCCTGAGCAAATTTAGAAAGAGGCCAGGCCAAATCTGGCGTGAAAGGACCGTTGATGTGTGGCTCAAGTGTATCCAGATCAAGCTCAATCAGTTGGTCATAATAAGCAGCCGGATCAGCATAAACTTCATCATCTGAACGCAGGTATTCCGCTACGCTGTCTGCCAGTTCAGCTACGTCTGCCCGGCTGGTACCTTTCAGATAAGCAGCAATTTTCTCATCATAGGCGAAGATTGAAGTAGTTGCACCAATTTCAGCACCCATGTTACAAATGGTACCTTTACCAGTAGCTGAAAGACTTTCGGCACCAGGGCCAAAGTATTCTACAATTGCACCAGTTCCACCTTTTACCGTTAACTGACCAGCCACCCAAAGAATAACATCTTTCGCAGAAACCCAGCCACTTAACTTACCGGTTAGTTTCACACCAATCAGTTTTGGCATTTTCAATTCCCAGGCCAGCCCCGCCATAACGTCACAGGCGTCTGCCCCTCCCACGCCAATCGCCACCATACCCAAGCCACCTGCATTAGGCGTGTGCGAGTCCGTACCGATCATCATACCACCTGGAAAAGCATAGTTCTCAAGAACGACCTGGTGAATAATACCAGCACCTGGTTTCCAGAAACCAATTCCGTATTTATTAGATACCGAAGAAAGAAAATCAAATACTTCCTTCGACTGTTGTACTGCATTATTTAAATCTATTTCCGCTCCTACTTTTGCTTGAATCAGGTGGTCACAGTGTACGGTTGAAGGCACGGCAACCTTTGGGCGGCCAGCCTGCATGAACTGAAGCAGGGCCATCTGAGCCGTTGCATCCTGCATTGCTACGCGGTCAGGGGCAAAATCAACGTAATCTTTGCCACGCGTATAGGCAGATACCAGAGGGTTTTCCCATAAGTGAGAATACAAAATCTTCTCCGAAAGAGTTAGCGGACGGCCCAGCACTTGCCTTGCGGTTGCCACTCGTTCTGGCATCCGGGCGTACAGGGCCTTAATCATATCAATGTCAAAAGCCATCGTCTATAAATGTTAAAATAATACAAGGAACAGGATCTAAATCCAAAGCTACAAAACTCAGTTTTTCTCATTAGATAAATTCTGAATTTCCTGCTCAGAAACTATACATGAGTGCTTTAATAACCATTCGACTTCCTAATCTGGCATACGTTTTGTTGTAAATTCAACACCTCTGCCAGTAAATAAGTTTATCACTCTAACGGAAATAAATGCGTTGATTTCCAATTTTGTCATTTACTTTGGCGGCAGCTTCCCATACACCTAATGTCGAAAATATGGCTAAGAAGAATCTCGTTATTGTGGAGTCTCCCGCTAAGGCCAAAACCATCGAGGGTTACCTGGGTACTGATTTTCAGGTAAAATCGAGTTTTGGGCATGTGCGTGATTTGCCCGACAAAGGCCTTGCTGTGGATATTCAGCATGGTTTTGTTCCGACGTACGAAGTATCGCCGGATAAGATTAAAGTCGTCAATGAACTACGTCAATTAGCTAAATCCTCGCAGGAAGTATGGCTGGCAACAGACGATGACCGCGAAGGAGAGGCTATTTCATGGCATCTAAAAGAAACCCTCGGATTACCCGATTCTACGAAGCGAATTGTCTTCCGTGAAATCACAAAAACGGCAATCCAAAAGGCTCTTCAAAACCCTCGTACTATTAATCAGGACCTGGTGAATGCCCAGCAGGCCCGCCGTGTGCTGGACCGTCTGATAGGTTTTGAATTGTCGCCAGTATTATGGGATAAAGTCAAGCGTGGCCTTTCGGCGGGCCGGGTGCAATCCGTTGCCGTTCGACTGGTTGTCGAGCGGGAACGTAGTATTGAAAAGTTCCAGACAAAGTCCAGTTATAAGGTAATTGCTCAGTTTTTGCTGGAAGGTGGGAAGATTCTAAACGCCGAGCTTCCTAAAAACTTCGATACCGAAGAACAGGCTCGTACGTTCCTGGAAAAATGTAAAGGAGCAACGTTTCGAATTCGCAATCTTGAGACGAAGCCCGCTAAAAAAACACCAGCACCGCCATTCACCACTTCTACTTTACAGCAGGAAGCCAGCCGCAAGCTTAGTTTTTCGGTAGCTTCTACAATGCTATACGCTCAGAAACTGTATGAAGCCGGGAAGATCAGCTATATGCGAACCGACTCAACCAATTTGAGTGAAGAAGCGATAGCAAAAGCGAAAACTTCAATCACTGATCAATTTGGAGAGAAGTATTCGCAGGAACGCCGGTATAAAACCAAAAACGAGTCAGCACAGGAAGCTCACGAAGCCATTCGACCGACTGACTTTTCGGTGACTTCAGCGGGAGAAACACGTCAGGAACAACGTTTGTACGAACTCATCTGGAAACGAGCTATTGCCTCACAAATGGCCGATGCCCAATTGGAACGCACAACAGCAACCATTTCCATCTCGACTACGCCTGAAGAACTCATTGCCCAAGGAGAGGTGATAAAATTCGACGGTTTTCT
Source organism: Siphonobacter sp. (assembly GCA_047605205.1). Lineage (GTDB taxonomy): Bacteria > Bacteroidota > Bacteroidia > Cytophagales > Spirosomataceae > Siphonobacter. Next base: position 18,864 of record JASGGE010000037.1, on the reverse strand, counting down.
CAAGGTATATCTGGAATCAAAAGATGATGAAGACGAAGAAAGCAAAGGCATGTTACCTCCGCTTACGATTGGTCAGATTCTGAACCTGGATAATCTGAAAGCAACCGAACGCTTTAGCCGCCCACCCGCCCGATTTACGGAAGCAAGTCTGGTAAAAGAACTGGAAGAACGGGGTATTGGTCGCCCTTCTACCTATGCTCCTACGATCTCAACAATTATCAAACGGGAATACGTTGTGAAAGAAGATCGTCCGGGCAAAGAGCGGTCATTCAAAGAGTTAACATTAACGAAAGACGAGATTACCGAAAAAGTAGGGAAAGAAATGTTTGGTACTGAAAAGGCCAAGCTGTTCCCCACTACTATTGGCATGATTGTCAATGACTTCCTGGTTCAGAACTTCGACAACGTCGTAGACTTCCAGTTTACGGCAGAAATGGAAGGTGAATTTGATAAGATTGCTGAAGGCCAGATCGAGTGGCAACGGATGATCGATAACTTTTACCAATCGTTTCATCAAACCATTGAACAAAGTTCCAGTGCTCAGAAAAGTTCCGTAACCTCAGCCCGTGAATTAGGCGTTGATCCTAAAACAGGAAAAACCGTCTCCGTACGGCTTGGCAAATACGGCCCTTATGCTCAATTAGGGGATACGCCTAAAGACGCAAAAGACGAGCAAAAACCTCAGTATGCGAACTTACCAAAAGGCAAATTACTGGAATCTATTACACTCGAAGAAGCTCTGGAATTATTCAAACTTCCCCGAACAGTTGGTGAATACGAAGGAAAAGAACTGATAGCCAATGTGGGTAAACTAGGGCCTTACATCCGATTTGATGAGAAATACTATAATCTGACGGCTTCTGATGATCCATATACTATTAATGAAGAACGTGCCATTGAGGTAATTGAAGAAAAACGTTCAGCGGAAGCTTCTGACACCATTGGTACGTTTGAGGATCTACCCGTTACCAAAGGTAAAGGTCGTTTCGGCCCCTATGTAAAGCACGATAATAAGTTTTATTCCTTACCTCGGGGCTTTAACCTGGATGGCATTTCACTAGCGGAAGCTATTGAGGTAATCGAAAAAAAACGGAACGCCGATGCCAATAAAATTATTAAGGAGTTTCCGGGCAATGCCAGCGTGAAGGTTTTGAACGGTCAGTATGGTCCTTATATTCAGATTGGCAAACGAAACGTTAAAATCCCCAAAGGTACAGATCCGGCTTCGCTAACATTGGAGCAATGCCTGGAGCTAGGTGAAGGGAAAAAATAGGTTTCAGAATTGAAGAAAACCTGAAACGATATTAAACTTGGTTCCTATACGTTATAGAAAAGCTGCCAATCGGAATGGCAGCTTTTCTTTTTGATGATCGTTTGAGATCAGCCCCTTTACTTCTTATTTTTGACGAGTGAAAAAATTAATACTGCTTTTGAGTTTTGTACCTTTTCTGGTTTCCGCTCAACGCGAAGGGCACGTGGTCGGGGAAAGTGCCAACATCTATTTCCAACGCTGGGGAACGGGAAAACCCATACTGATTGTCGGAGAATTAGGTTATTCGAGTGTAGCCTATGAGCATATCGCCCGGCAATTGTCTAAACATAACCAGGTTATTATATACGATCAACGCGGAACTGGAAAAACCAGAGTACCTCACCTACCCAAAAACGGGCCTGCTTATTTAGCAAAGTGTAAGGAAGATTTACGCAGTGTGCTGAATGTTCTGAAGTTATCGCAGGCCCTTTTCCTTGTCGTTGGTAATGGCAAACTGGTTGTAGATGATCTAATTACCGAACATGCCGATAAAGTATTGGGCTATATCGAGATAAGTGCCGGTCGTACTGACACGCTAGGCCGCAGCTTACCCGTTATTTCCTTGCTCGGACGAGTACCCACCAGACCAACTCCCCAATGGGCAAACGTACCTAGCATAACGTTCCAAACCATACGTGACTTTCATATACCTGAAGTCGAAACCTTTCTGAACCGTAATGGGTTAACCATAGCAGATGCAAAAACTAGTAGTTCTCAGCGGAGCCGGAATATCAGCCGAAAGCGGCATTAAAACCTTCCGTGATTCAGATGGTTTATGGGAAAATCATCGCGTGGAGGATGTCGCTACGCCCAGAGCCTGGCAGCGTAATCCGGAACTGGTACTTGAGTTTTATAATCAGCGACGTAAACAAGCCCTAACGGTTGAACCAAACCAGGCCCACCGTATTCTGGCGGAGCTTGAGCAGGATTTTGAGGTTCGGATTATCACCCAAAACGTAGATAACCTGCATGAACGAGCGGGAAGTTCTAATGTTCTCCATTTACACGGAGAACTCTTTCAGGTACGTTCTACCAAAGATTCAGGTTTGATTTATGAGTTAGACGGCTGGGAATTGAAACTGGGAGATCTCTGCGAGTCAGGTAGCCAGCTACGGCCCAATATCGTCTGGTTTGGTGAAGAGGTACCTGCTATTCAGGAAGCAATTCCTATGTGCGAAGAAGCCGAGATTTTTGTTGTAGTTGGCACATCTTTACAGGTTTACCCCGCTGCAGGTTTAGTAGATTATGTTCCTCAGGGTACGCCGATTTACGTAATTGATCCTGGTCTGACGAATGTTTCCCGCCGGAAAAATGTGACTTATATTCCGGAAAAAGCCACAATTGGAATGGAACAACTCAAAACATTGCTAGCCAAACGTCATGTGTTTTGACCGTTTGTGTAGCTCCTCCCCGTTCGTTTTGATTAATCGTGTATATATTGCAAACCACTACTTTCGTTTATTTCGTTTAGTGTCTTGTGCTTAGAAGAACTCGCATTCTGGGTGACTTCCTTTTTGTATTGAACAAATCATGATTATAACACGAATTTAATATGCGTAAATGGTTCATTCCGGTAGCCGTGCTGGCTGCCCATCTGGCTACCGCTCAAAGCCAAACTCCTGACCCCGCCACGTTCAAAACCAAAGCTCCTTCCAACTGGTTTAACCTGGACTATACTGCGGATAACGTTCGTGGGGTTAGTACCGAGAAAGCTTATGAGCTGCTAAAAGGTCGTAAGTCAACTCCAGTAATTGTGGGCATAATTGACTCTGGAATTGATATCAATCACGAAGACTTAAAAGATAAGATATGGACAAACGCCAAAGAAATTCCGGATAATGGCAAGGATGATGATGGCAATGGCTATATCGATGACGTACACGGATGGAACTTCCTAGGCAATAAAGACGGTAAAAACGTTGACAAAGAAAGTCTGGAATTAACCCGCGAATACGCTAAATATAACAAGCTATTCGAAGGGAAAGCCGAAGCCGACATTCCAGCCGATCAGAAAGATGCTTTTACCTATTATCAGGAGTTAAAAATTGCTTATAACGAAAAGGCTCAGGAATCAAAGATGATGTATCCACTGATACAAAACATCTATAAAAATTATATTGAAAGTGAAAAAGTACTTCAGGAGTATTTCAAGAAAGACGTCATTACTCCCGAAGACCTTGCCAAGATTGACATGGGCACTGCCGATGCGAAGTTGAAGAAAGCAAAGTCGGTTTTTGATCAGAGTTTTCAGCGGGGCTATGATAAACCCCAACTGGAAGAAGCCCTTGATCACTATAAAACGGAGTCAGAAATTCAGTTGAATCCTGATTTTAATGCCCGGAAAGAAATTATTGGTGATGACCCGGAGAATACCAATGACCATAATTACGGAAACAATGATGTAATTGGCCCGGACGCACGTCACGGCACGCACGTAGCGGGTATCATTGCTGCCGATCGTCATAACAATCTAGGCATGAAAGGCGTCGCTGAAAACGTAAAAATTCTGGTAATTCGAGCCGTACCCGATGGTGATGAGCGAGACAAAGACGTAGCAAACGCCATTCGTTATGCCGTTGATAATGGTGCCCAGATCATCAATATGTCCTTCGGGAAAGCTTATTCACCCCAAAAAGGAGCCGTTGATGAAGCCGTTCAATACGCAGCCTCTAAAAATGTGCTGATCGTACACGCAGCGGGTAACGAATCGGAAAATACAGATATTGAGAATAATTTCCCAACCCGTAATTACTTAAACAATGCGGGTCAGGCGGCTAACTGGATTGAAGTAGGTGCCCTTAGCTGGAAGCCTAATGAAGTAGCCAGTTTCTCGAACTACGGTAAAACAGCCGTTGACTTATTCTCACCCGGCGTAGCCATTTACTCAACAGTACCCGGCTCTAAATACGAAGAGCTGGACGGAACTTCGATGGCCTCTCCGGTTGCCGCAGGTGTTGCGACACTATTGAAATCATACTTCCCCAAATTATCAGCGGTGCAGTTGAAGCAGATTCTGATGGAATCAACGGTTAAATTCCCCCAACAGGAAGTAAATCAGCCGGGCGGCGAAGGCACCAAAGTTCCCTTTGGGGATCTGTCCGTAACGGGTGGTGAAATCAACGCCTATCAGGCCGTGAAAATGGCTTTGGCGATGGAAAAAGCTGGCAAGCTGAAGTCGTAAGCTAGACATTACTCTTAAAAATCCCCGGTTTGAAATTTGAGGTAACTCAGGTTTTGAGCCGGGGATTTTTGTATGAAGACCTGTAAGGAATTTAAGGTATTATAAATCCAAAGTATTGGTTAGAAACCATATCTAAAGGTATAAAAATTGGAATATAGTTTGCCTAATAATCAGATTCATTCAGGAAATCAATCCGTATAGTACAATAAACTATACCTATTTCAACTGCCTCATAAAAAACCGAAGAGCCTCTACATGCACATCAATATCTTTTGGATAATCGTGTTTGCCTCCAATCACTTTCAGTAATACTACTTCTGGTTTGTTCTTCGCTTTATAGGTATAACGTTCAATAGTTCTTCCATCCGCAGGGTCAACGTCGGGAAGTTTTTCGAAACGGGCTTTGCCTTTATAACCTGCCAGCTCAGCCCAGTATATAAAAGTGCGGTCTGTAGACCGAACCCGGCCCATCTTCATATTCGGCCCCAAGTCCATCATCCCCCCCTGATAAGGATTCAGAGGATCATCCGTTCCATTGATAATCATAATAGGAACGGGTTTACTGGCAGGCAGGCAATCCATATTATCATCATCAGGCAGGTTCGCAATAATTGCCGTTACGGCCCGAAAACGCTCTGGCATGGTTAAGGCCAGTTTGTAAGCCATGTGCCCCCCACCCGAAGTCCCAACGGCAAAAACCTGTTTCGGGTCAATCCCATATCTGGTTTGGAAATAGTCAATCATGCCCGCAAAAAAAGCTTGCTCATTTACATCTTCCTGATTGGCTAATGCGGGCGAAGCTTTACGGCACTCGTTCCAGTAGCGTTTATAGCCATTGGGATACACCAATAATGTTCCCGAAGTTTTAGCTTCCTGTTCCATATTGCCGGCCGATTTCATCATGTCCCGGCCATTTCCGCCCGAACCGTGCATTACAAAAACCAGGCTTTTAGGTTTCGACCCTTCAGTTGGTTTATTGAAATAGAAAACCCGGTAATTTCCTTCAATCTCAAGTGAATCGGTCTGCACTTGTGCCTGTGCGACAGACAGGCACAAAAAGATACCTATCAAGGAACATAAACATCGATTAATCATGCACTTTTAGGTTTAGAGACAACATCACAGAAGGAGTACAAATATCTCCTTTATTATTAGACTACCTATTTATTCAATAACATACATTTGTTCATCTACCTGGCTCTGCCAGAGAGCTTTAGGGAATGTCCAATAGTGGCATGGTTCTTCCAGACAGATGTCATGATACTGGCCCCATTTATATTCAAATGGCAGTTCTTTTTGCAAACTTTCTATCCATACTTTTCCAGTAAGAATACTGTAATTAACACCACTTACACCATGATGAATATGAAAGGCTTTTTCAAAGATTAATTTAGCTCCTTTCGGCAGAATGGCTATTCCTTTTACTCCTTCAAAAAGTTGTGGTTCTTCTGTGACGAAGTATTCTTCTTTCTCACTGAATTCAGGAAGGTTTTTAGCCAATGCCACTTTCGTTTGCAGATACAGCGGCCTATTCAATAGGTTAACATAAGGCTTTTGATCAGAAACATCCTTTTCAGAATTTCGTAATACACAGTAAAATAGACCGCCAATCAATCCGAGAGCCAGAACACTTAGTATTGATTTCATGCAGTCTTATTTTACGGAGATACCAATTTGCAGCATTCCATTAACGCTTAAACGCATCCCAGATAGCATTGCAGGCTATGTATAGAATTAAGGGTTCCTGAGGGAAATCACCAAAAAGCCTCATTTTAACGAGCGAAGCAATATTGCCATAAACCATCCAGGCCATTAGTTTAGAAGAAATGTCTTTTAGTTGACTCGTGTGAATACCCTTACGCAGAAAATCCCAAAGAGGTGTATAGAAAATAAAGGTTTCATCTTTTGACATCCGATTCATTATCGGCGAATTCGCATAATGTTCTATGAACAGAAATTGATCAGGATGTTTTACGTAATAATTGAATAAACCCATACAAACCTTCTGAAAACGTTCTTTATAAGGTTTACTGGGTTCGTCACTTTCCTGAATAACTACAGCTACCTTCTCCCGATGCATAATGTACAACTCGTCAATGAGTTGTTCTTTACTATCAAAGTAATGATAAATCGTTCCGGCTGCTACGTTAGCGTGTTGAGCCACCATACTCATTGGTGTAGCATGAAAACCGTTCTTGGAAATGAGGTCCAATGTTGCTTCGAGGATCGCCGTACGCTTGTCAGCAGGCTTTTCTACTACAGGTGCTTTTTTATCATTAGATTTGGAAATTCTGCCAGCCATAAGGTAAAATCAACTAAGTTTTGAAGCGAGTGAACGTTCAATATAGATCATTTTTCAAAAAAATATTCTATCGAGCGTAAATTTTCAGTGCCTTAAACGATTTATAATCAGCAAGGATTATCCTACGCTTCAGCCAAAAGTGTTTTGAATCCGTTCGTAGATGAAGAACCTTTGCCGAAGCCGAATCAAACTGCTTGAGAAAGCCTACCTTACTTTATACGAGCTACAATAATGCCCGTTTGTTCTTTGTGGCTAGCCAGGTATTCCATCAAAGGCTCATCCGAAACCACCACTTTCCCTAGCTGTGAAGAAGCATGAATTAAGTAAATTCGATTGTCCTTACGAAGAGCAAACCCTTCATGAGAAACATCCAGACCCGCTACAGAGCTGGTAATGCCAATCAAATCTCCGTCATTAATTTTTGATTCTAAAGTGAAAATGTTAGCCTTGGGGATATAGAAACGATTCTGAAGTGCCAGTAATGATTCACTTTTTTTGATTTCTTCAAAATTCAGAGAATCTCTCAACGCCGGGTACAGCTGACGATGCTTAGACATAAAGTCAATCGTCTTGTTATAATGTTCGCCGCCAATCTGGGCCGTAATATCCTCTAAGACAGACAATTGCTGTGCTTGCATTAAAACTGAACTTAAATAATGCAAACGGCTTCCGTAGCCATTTATAACTCCGTTCCGGTAACGCAATTGCTGTATGCGGCTCTGAAAATCCGAAAAATCGTTAGTTGTTCGGGATAGAGCAAGTACATTCTCTACAAAAGTCGTGCAATCCAGCTGACGCAGATTAATTACCAGGTGTTCTGTACTTCCCTGTTCCAGCGTATGAGCAACGTAGGGAGTTCCCAGAAAACTCAGGGCCAGTTGAGTAATTCGTTGGGCCGATGTAGAAGCCGATCGTTTAGCTATTTTTTCTTTAAATAACCTCTCATCTGCCGGATCAGCAAATGAACATAACAAACCGCCTGCAAAAAGCAACAAGCCAATCCTTCTTAACATGATCATAACCCAAAAATACCCAATTCTGAAGAAACCAAGAATTAATTCATTTCTGAAATGTAAATTTCTTCATGGTCACTTACGCGTAAAGTGAACAGTCCTCCGATGATTAGCAACACACCACCCAATACAATCATTTGTATAGGATTTAGGCTTAAAAAACGAATCAGAGTAGATAAGCCCAAACTGGCACAGACCTGCGGAATGACAATGAAAAAGTTGAAGACGCCCATGTAGTACCCCATTCGATTAGCAGACAGGCTTCCCGCTAACATGGCATAAGGAATGGAAAGAATGCTCGTCCAGGCAATGCCTACCCCCATCATTGCCAGTAAAATCAGGTTAGGGTTATGAATGAAATATAGGGAAATAAGCCCTAATCCACCCAAAATCAGGCAAAAACAATGGGTTAGTTTTCGGCCCAGTAGCTTTGCCAGCGAAGGTAACAGTAAAGAGAACAGGGCCGAAACGCCATTATAAACAGCAAAGGCAGTCCCTACAAAATTAGCTCCTTCGTTGTAAGTGGCCGATTTGGTATCAGTCGTTCCATAGATATGTTCGGTTATGGCATTCGTAGCATAAATCCACATACAGAAAAGCCCAAACCATGTAAAGAACTGAACAACAGCCAACTGACGCATAACATGAGGCATTTCAAAAATACCCTGAAAACTTTCCTTTATGCCATCCCAAAAGTTACTGGTTGCCTGTTCACGGCGAAATTCTTCCATATTGCTGGGAGGGTATTCTTTCGTTGTTAGTACCGTATAGAGTACACAACTGAAAAAAGCCGCTGCTCCGATGTAATATGACCATTTTACTGAGTCAGGTATGACCCCCTCGGGAGCCGTATTCGCTATTCCAAAATGGGTGAAGATCGTAGGTAACAACGACGCAACCACTGCTCCCACCCCGATAAAGAAGCTTTGCATTGCAAAACCCGAAGTACGCTGTGAATCAGGCAGTAAGTCTCCTACAAAGGCTCGGAAAGGTTCCATTGAAACATTAATGGATGCATCCATAATCCAGAGCATACCGCCTGCTATCCATAATACAGAAGCATTCGGCATAACAATTAAGGCCAGGGTAGCCAGCAGGGCTCCGAAGAAGAAAAACGGACGGCGACGACCCCATACTGGGTGCCAGGTATGGTCACTTAAATAGCCAATAATAGGCTGGACAATCATTCCGGTCAGCGGAGCTGCTACCCACAAAATGGGGATATCATCTGGATTTGCTCCCAGAGTAGCAAAAATTCGACTGGTGTTGGCATTCTGTAAGGCAAAACCAAATTGAATACCCATAAAACCAAAGCTCATATTCCAGATTTGCCAGAAACTGAGTTTGGGAAGACGTGAAGTAAAAGACATTATGGTTTAGGAAATTTTAAAATTCCATCTACGAAAATTACTAAAATTTCCTTTAAATACGATAAATAGTTTTCAGTCCTCCGATTATTATTTTCAGTTCAGATATCGAAACATCGATTTTTAGTGTCTTCTGGCAGGGGTATTATCGGTGCTGCTAGCATCTCAGGTCGTCTGCTATAAACATTCATAGCGAGAAACATAAGTCCCTCGCTATGAATGTATTACGAGATAATTAACTAATTATAAATACTTTACAACATCCAAATTTTTACTTAACCGGCGTAATTTCAAAAACCAAGGCACTGCTTGCGGTTAGTTTTACAGGTACACCATCTGCCCCATTAAAAGTCCCTTTTCGATCAGGATTTTGAAGAATTTCTTTAAATTGGTACGTTCCGTTTGGGTCCCAGCCTACGGTTTCCCAGAATGCTTTCGGAATTCGTACCTTAGTTTCATAATTCCGATCCAGATCAAAATTGGTAACAATCAGTACTTTCTGTTTATCAGAGTGACGTAAATAGCTGTAGATTTTTGAATCCTTATAGCCTGGTGACTGGCCGCCTGTGTTTACATATTGCAGATCGTAAAACTTTCCGTGCTGAATGGCATCTGACTTCCGACACAGCCAGTTGACATCAAAATAAAACTTCCAGAGCTGTTTCTGATCATGGGTTAGCTCGCCGCCATCAAATTTGCCATTATTCATCCACTTTTGCCATTCAGGCACTCCCCACCAATCGAAAATTGTAGTGCGTCCATCCTTACCCTGAAAGCCTTCTGCATCGGCAGCCGGCTCGCCTACTTCCTGTCCGAATAAGTACATAAGCGGCCCACGGCCTATTGTAGCGGTAACAACCCAGGCTGGCACGGCATAAAAAGGGTCTTCTGCAAACGCTTCACTGGCAATACGCTGTTCATCATGATTTTCAAGGAAACGTAACATATGTTCTTCAATATCACCTGATTCCTGTTGCCAGACCCGGGTAATATCAGCCACATTTCCCTGTCCTTCCATCAATCGGCGTAGGCCATCATAAAGCCCTACTTTATCATACAGGTAATCAAACTTACCCGTCTGGATATAGGCATGGTATTGCTGAGGGTTATAAATTTCAGCAATGAAACTAACATTCTTCACTTTTTTTACCTGTGGAATGCACCAGCCCCAGAATTCAACTGGAACCATCTCGGCCATATCACAGCGAAACCCATCCACTCCTTTTTTAGTCCAGAAAATGAGAATATCCCGCATTTTTATCCAGGTATCGGGAACTGGGTCAAAGTGTTTCGCTCGTCCGTTCAGGTAATCAACACCATAATTCAATTTAATCGTCTCGTACCAGTCGTTAATAGAAGGCTGAGCCTGAAACACGTCATTCCCGGTTGCTTTAGCCGGGTACTCGTGATAAGGCTGTACAGATTCAACAGGAACCTTTATACCCTGAGGCACTGTAAATTCCTGATTAGGCAGATAATAAAAATTATTATTGGCGGCAAACATCACATTGGTTGAATCGCCCTCACCAAGGTCTTTCACTCCTTTAGGTTTTACATCAGAATGATACTGACGAGCCACGTGATTGGGCACGAAATCAATGATGATTTTCAGACCCTTATCATGTACTCGCTTAACCATAGCTTCAAATTCAGCCATGCGTTGGGCAGGATCATCCGCCAGATATGGGTTTACGTCATAGTAATCTTTAATGGCATATGGAGACCCCGCTCGGCCTTTAATCACGGCGGGATGATCTTTGGGAATGCCATAGGCGGTGAAATCTTCCATGGTAGCATGCTCAATCACGCCCATAGGCCATAGGTGTGTAATGCCAAAGGTTTTCAGGCTTTGTAAAGCGACATCATTTACATCACTAAATTTTCCGGTGCCATTTTCAGCCAGCGATCCCCAGGGTTTTACTTCTGTATTTTTATTTCCAAATAGCCGAATAGTTAGTTGATAAATCAGTAGTTTGTCGTTCTTTTTTACAGGAGGCATGGTTTTCTTAGTAGAAAGCGTTGTTTTGGGCGTTTGTGCTCTAATTGCTAAAGCGAAAAACAGAGCTAAAAAAAAGATGCAGTATCGCATAGCGAACAAAGTTATTGGCAAGAAATTTAAAAATCCATTTTCAATCTAAACTTGTAACTATGCTTTTTTTTCCGACATTAAGACAATTTTTTAGCTCACGGGTTAGGTAAACTTTATCAGTTACGGTTGGTTCCACCTGATTAACAAATACTTCTCACTCCAAACCATTACGCCTCAATTCTGGCAACGCTATGTATTTCCGTGCTTTATTTTTTTGCCTACTTGTCAGTTCTACATATGCCCAAACCTTACAAATCCAGCGGGTAAATCCTTCGAACTGGTACGTAGGAATGAAAAAACAGCAGGTACAGCTCCTGTTATATGGCCCTGCTATTAAAGGAAGTAAAGTTCAACTCACCTATACGGGTGTGCGAATAGATCGCGTTGAAACCGTTGAAAATCCTAATTATGTTTTCGTGGATCTCACCATTAGTTCAAATGCCAAACCAGGTACGTTACAGTTTGAGCTCACGAAAGTTTTTCCGATTATTCAAACCCGCCGTAAACAAACTATTGTTACGGGAGGAAAAGAAGTAAAAATTATATTCCCGTACGAATTACGGGCACGCACGGCCAAGCCACGTAAGGTTGATTCACGTGATTTTGTTTATCTACTACTCCCTGATCGTTTTGCCAATGGCGATCCCGCAAATGATGCCTTTCCAGATATGGCCGATACTAAGGCTGATCGTTCGAGCCCCTACTTACGACATGGCGGCGACTTACAGGGGATCATCAAACATCTGGACTATTTCAAAGAATTAGGGGTGACAACACTCTGGCTTAATCCGGTTATTGAGAATAATCAGCCATTAACCGATGAAGGAGACACTCAGCGTTCCGCTTATCATGGGTATGGTTTTACCGATCATTACAATGTGGATCGCCGTTTGGGTGGAAATGATGCCTATTTGCGATTCGTAGAAGCCGCCCATGACAAAGGTTTGAAAATAATGCAGGATGCCGTGTACAATCACGTGGGTATTAATCACTGGTTAATAAAAGATTTACCGGCTAAAGACTGGCTGAACCAGTGGCCCTCGTATCAGAACACTACCTATCGTGATCAGCCCCTGATTGATCCATATGCTTCGGAGATAGATAAAAAAGTCAGTCAGGATGGCTGGTTTGTACCTTTTCTTCCGGACCTCAATCATACGAATCCGTTTGTGGCGAATTACTTGACTCAACATGCCCTCTGGACAATGGAATATTTTGGCATTGATGCCTGGCGGGTTGATACCTATTTCTATAATAACTTTGAATTTATGAATCGCCTCAATACCACGTTGTTTGAGGAGTATCCGCAATTATTTATTTGTGGCGAAAACTGGGTAAATAGTGTCACGGATCAGGCTTATTTTGTTCGCAATAAATTAAATGTACCCTGGAAAAGTAACCTTCCTTCGGCTATTGATTTTCAGTTGTATTTTGCAACGAACGATGCCCTCAATCAGAACCCGGGCTATAACGATGGTGTGCAACGCTGGTATCAGACCCTCGGTCAGGATATTCTTTACGAAGATGCGTTTCAAAACCTGATTTTTCTGGATAACCACGATCTGGATCGCTATTATTCAGTCATTGGGGAAGATTTCAATAAGTATAAAATGGGCATAACCTTTTTATTGACTACACGTGGAGTGCCTCAATTGTATTATGGTACCGAAATTCTCATGAAGAATTTCAAAAATCCTTCGGACGCGGAAGTACGCAAGGATTTTCCAGGTGGTTTCCCCGGTGACACTTCAGATAAATTTGCAGCCGAAGGCCGCACCGCTCAGGAAAATGAAGCATTTGAGTATGTGAAAAAACTAGCCAATTACCGGAAAAATACTTCAGCTCTGCAAACCGGAAAACTTACTCAATTTTTGCCAACAGACGGCGTGTATGTGTATTTCCGCCATGATAAAGAAAAAACAGTGCTGGTGGCGATAAATAGTAATAAGAAGGAAGTCTCTTTACCTACTGATCGGTTTCAGGAACGTATGAAGGGCTTTTCAGGGGCAAAAAACATAGTAACCAACGACAAACTTACTTCTTTGAAATCCATCTATTTACCAGCTCAAAGTTCATTAATACTGGAGCTGCTTTAAGCGTTTAGACTCAATTGCCCAATCTGTGTTTCGCTTTTCATCTTCGCCAATTGGAAAATTGAAGTAAGAAATTCACCCTAAACTCTGTTAACCCAAATCAAGACCATCAAACTTCATACCATACTTGAAAGCCTGCTTATTTGATCTGGACGGCGTCATTGTAGACACTGCCATTTACCATTACAAAGCCTGGAAACGCCTGGCGAATGAATTAGGGTTTGATTTCACCGAACATCAGAATGAAGAACTTAAAGGGATTTCCAGAATGGAATCACTTGAATTAATTCTGAAATGGGGGGGTGTTACCCTAACTCAGGAGGAAAAAGAACATTGGGCTACCCTGAAAAATGGCTGGTATCTGGAATATGTCAACCAAATGACTCCTGCCGAAGTTCTACCCGGGGTGAAAGATTTCCTTGAAATGCTTCGGGACAATAAGATCAAAATTGCCTTGGGTTCAGCCAGTAAAAATGCTCCGCTGATTCTCGAACGCATTGACATGAAGGCTTATTTTGATGCCATTATTGACGGCACTCAAACTACTAAAAGCAAACCCGATCCGGAAGTCTTTTTACTGGGAGCAAAAGCCTTACATATTCCCCCCGCCGAATGTATTGTATTTGAAGATGCCGTAGCAGGTATTGAAGCGGCTCATCGGGGCGGTATGAAAGCTGTCGGCGTAGGTTCCCCGGCGGTATTGACCGAAGCTAATCTCGTAATAAGCGGCTTTGTGGGGTTATCACTACAGGCACTCGAAACCGTTTGATCGTAACTCAGTCTCTTAAAGATCATTTAAAAACTAAATTGGAGAAGTTTAGGGCGGGTGGGGTTAAGCACCTCCGTTTTGATTTTTTTGCTTTGGCGGTTGCCCCAGCCTGTCCTTTATGGTATAGCATTCATAAACATCCATTTATATACTGGTTAGAAACCAAAACCGCCGACAGCTCTCAAAAAGCTGTCAGCGGCAGGCTTTAGTTATTCATTAATCATTTGACTGCCAGCCATTTCTAACAACCTACAACGATCAACCAATAACCAGATCATTCACGGCTTATACGGGTACTGACTCTAATTCATTTATAGGGCGTTTCTTGCCAAATTTTTCTTTTGCCCGATCGACCAGGTAATACATCATTGGTACCAGGAAGACCGTCAGAATCATCGAGCTGGTTAAGCCCCCGATTAAGACCCAGGCCAGTGAGTTTTTCCACTCGGCTCCTGCTCCGCTGGCAATAGCAATCGGCACCATCCCAAATACCATCGCGATGGTTGTCATCAGAATGGGGCGAAGGCGTTCTTCTCCGGCATGTAAAACAGCTTCTTTATAATTCATGCCCTGCCCTTTCAGCTGGTTGGCAAAGTCGACAATCAGAATGGCATTTTTTACAACCAGACCAATTAGCATCAGCATTCCTAACATGGCGAAGATACTCATGTTCGAGGACGACAAAGCCAGTGCGATCAAGGCTCCGACCAATGCTACCGGAATCGAGAAAAGTACCACTAAGGGGTAAATAAAGCTATCGTAAAGCAGCACCATGATGAAATATACCAGAATCAGGGCAGCTCCCATCGCTAAACCTAATGATCCAAAACCTTCACTTTGGCTTTTGGCATCACCACCCCAGGTCAGGGTTACATCATCGGGGAGTGGATTCTTAGCGATATCCGCATTGATTGTGTTAATCAGAGTACCCGAACCAACTCCTAGTGTGTTTCCGGTTACGGTTACTGAAGTCCGGCGGTTTTTACGTTCCAGCATAGATGGGCCGTTCCCCAGGCGTACGTCAGCAAATTCGGCGAGCCGAACCGGACGTTTAGCCATTGGGCTAAAAAACGTAATGTTTTTTACATCTTCGGGATTTTTACGATCAAATTCATCCAGCATGATTCGAATGTCATAGTCTTCACTACCATCCCTGAATTTTGAATCATCATTCCCAGCGAATGCGTTTTGAAGGGTTGCTCCCACCGTCTGAATATCCAGCCCTAGTTTCGCCATCTTTTCGCGGTCCATATTGACCTGAACTTCAGGATTACCCGCTTCTACGGATACCTTTACGTCATTGGCACCGGGTGTTTTTTTCAAACGATTCGCTACTATATCAGCCGTTTTCAGGAGTTGATCCAGATTATCTCCACTCAAAATCATTTCAATTGGAGACGAACCCGTATTAACCATTCCGACAATAGCAGATGTAAACTCAATACCCGTAAAGTGTTGCCCTAGGTCTTTTCGTACGGCAATCATATAGTTTTCCGTTGAAATATGACCGGGACGTTCTTCCACCGGACTCAGCTCAACGGTTAGTTCGGTTCGGTTGGCCTCTCCCTGACCCGAACTGTTCAAGCCGGTGCTGGCTCCACCAACGTTAGCAAAAATGGTGCGTACTTCAGGTTTCATCCGAAGATAATCTTCAACCTTACGGGCGGTCAGATTATTCTGCTGAAGCGAAGCACTTTTATCCAGCTTCATGGTTAACAGAAATTTTCCCTGATCCCCCTGAGCCACGAATTCCTGTCCCACAATTCCCAGACTCATCGCCCAGGCCGTGGCAACAAAAATGGCAATCAGAATTCCGGTAAAGGCAATTTTATGTCCTAATACCCAAGCCAAAGCCCCATGATACCATTTGGTCAAACTGGTTAATATGCCTTCAAACCAAAGCAAAAAAGCCTGAAAAGGATTCTTCGGATTAAGGTGTTCGAGACGGGCAATCCGTGATGTCAGATAAGGAGTCAGCGTAAAACTTACCAATAAACTAACCATTGTAGAAAATGCCACTGTTAACGAAAACTGGCGAAGCAAATCGGCAATGATTGAATTTACCATGGTGATTGGCACGAATACCACCACAATTACTAACGTAATCGCGACGGCCGCAAAACCAATTTCACTGACCCCATCAAGCGTAGCCTGCCAGCGGTTTTTACCCATCTCCAGGTGTCGCTGAATATTTTCCAGCACCACAATCGAGTCATCTACCAGAATACCAATTACCAGTGATAGAGCCAGCAGGGTCATCAGGTTCAGTGAATATCCCATGACGTACATAAACAGAAAGGCAGATACCAGAGAAGCAGGCACTGACACCATCACAATCAGAGCATTACGGAAACTATGCAGAAACAATAGCATTACCACTGCTACCAATAATACGGCCAGTATCAAATCGTGAGTTACGGCTTCAACAGACTCCATTGTAAACGTACTATTGTCATAGGCAATCGTAAATTGCACTTTATCCTTAGCATTTTCTTTTTCAATCTGCTTCAGCTTTTCCTGCATACGCTCACTGATTTCTACGGCGTTGGCATTCGACTGTTTTTTAATAAACAGACCAATGCCGTTTTTTCCGTTATAGCGGCTAATACTTTCGGTATCGGCAATGCCATCGGTAATGGTAGCAACATCCCCCACCCGAATCGGGCTACCGTTTGGCGTAGTCATAATTATCAGATTACGGATGTCATCCATTGAGGAGAATTTACCCGCCAGTTTCAAGGTAATCTGTTCAGAAGGACTCTTTACTTTACCCGTTGGAAACTCCAGGTTAGCCTGATTAATAGCCTGTGTTACCTGAAGCAATGATAACCCATAATAATTCAGTTTATCGTCGTTGACATTAATTCGAATTTCACGTTTATCACCCCCTACCATCATAATTTCAGCAACGCCGGGGATCTGCTGGAGAACGGGTAAATACCGGTCTTCAACTTGCTGATAAAATATTTCATTGGGTAAGTTAGACGTAGCCAGCAACTGCATAATGGGCTGATCGCTGGGGGAAATTTTAGAAAGCGAAGGCGTTTCTGCGTCTTCTGGCAAGTCACTTACCATGTTATTGATTTTCCGCTGGGCTTCGTCCAGTGCCATATCAACATCGGTGCCCGCTTTAAACTGCACAATAACCAGTGAAGCACTTTCCAGTGACTTGGTGGTAATGTCATCGATGTTATCCAGACCGGAAACAGCGTCTTCAATTTTTTTACTAACTTCCGATTCAACCTCGGAAGGAGCTGCCCCTGGATAAACCGTTGTGATGGTTACCACCGGAACCGACAACTCGGGCATCAGCTCATAACTAAGCAGACGATAGGAAGCCACACCGCCAATAGTGAGTATCGCGAAGAGCACGATAATCATCGACGGACGCTTGATAATGGTTTCGATAAAATTCATAACAATATTTATTAGGAAGTCAGGAGCCGGGCGGCTTCAACTTTTTAAACCTTAATCTTTTTATTGAGCCACTACTGGTGTACCATTTTGCAGGTTGATTTGTCCGCTCACTACTACCTTATCCCCTACGTTAAGTCCTTGTTTGATTTCGTAGTATTCATTGGTAGTCGCTCCAATCTGTACATCCCGCAGCACTGCCTTGCCATTTTCGACGACATATACCTGAGCCTGTTTGGTTGACCCAACTATGGCCTGACGCGGTACCGCCAGCGTGCTTCCACGCAACTCACTCGTGTTGGCAATACTTCCGTACATACCTGCCTTCAGCGGATGAGTACCGGTATTCTGCACTGTGATTTCCATTGGGTAATTGTGAGCGGCATCGCCCTCAGCAGCAATAAGTGATACCCGTCCATTAAAATTCACGTCAGGATATACCTCTGTTTTTACACGAACAGCCTGCCCCAAACGGAATGCATTAATTGATTTTTCAGGAATCTGAACAACCAGCTTTAAAGTCGATATATCCGTGATTTTCGCCAAAGGAGTTCCCGGGCTAACCACCGATCCTTTTTCAACCATTTTAGAAGTGATAATGCCCGAGAATGGAGCCGTGATGGTTGTATTGGCAAGTTGCTTCTGAAGTTGTTTGAGCTGAGCTTCCGTCGCCCGGATGTTAAGTTTCGTTTTCTCAATATTAACAGCCGGTGTCGCATCACCTTTAACCAGGGCTTCATAGCGTTTCAGGTCATTCTGGTATCCTTCAATGGTCACTTGTAAGCCTTCAATCTGATAGCGAAGCTGATCGTCATCGATTTTAGCAATTAACTTACCTGCTCCAATGCCTTGTCCTTCAACAATGGGTAGTTGAACGATCTGCCCTCCTGCCTGTGGCAATACCTCAATTTCCCGGTTGGGAGCAAATGATCCCAAAAACATTGATTGCAAAGACAGGTCTCGTACCTCAACTTTAGCAGTACGCACACCCACTTTCAAATCCGGATCGGGGCGATACACTTTCTCGGCTACTTTTTCTTTGTTATCAAGTAGTTTCCAGGCTGTAAGTCCCAGAACGGCTACAATGGCGATGGCTGTTACTATTCGTTTCATTTCAGTAAAGTGTTATTTCGTTACTAGATTTCCGGTTGCTTTTTTCCAATCGAGTTCGGCGGTACGAAGTTTCACCAGTGAACTCAGGTAGTTATTCTGAGCTTCACGCAGAGCATTTTCCGTTTGAATCAGGTTACTGATATCAATGGTACCTTCCTTAAACTGAAGCTGTGTTTGTTCGTAAACTTTCAGGTCATACTAGCCCAGAAAG
>JASGGE010000036.1:0-27913 GCA_047605205.1 Siphonobacter sp. | reverse complement strand
GCTGGAATTTATTTCCGGGCAGGTAGCCATTGCCATTGAGCGGAAACAGGCCGAAGCGGAATTGGGTAAACAAACCGCCCGTTTGCACGCCATCTTTGAGTCTTCCAGTCACTTGATGTGGACCGTAAATCGTAGGCTGTTGTTAACCTCATTTAATGATAACTATGGTAAGTTGATGGAAAATCAACTGCATCAAGTCCCATTAACGAATGTAACGATTGACCAATTTGTCTGGAAGCTGATGAACGTGGCTAATCGGAAGTTAATGGATCTGAACTATAAGAAAGCCTTCAAAGGAAATCCCGAATCATTTGAGGTGCATCTGGAACACCCGCAATACGGCGAGGAAATCTGGTTTGAGGTTTATTTAAACCCTATTTTGCTGGCAGATGGCAGTATTGAAGAGGTGGCCGGTATTGCCCGGGACATCACTCCGCTGAAACGTTCTGCCCGTGAATTATTAAAGGCGAAAGAAGAAGCAGAACGTTCACTAAAAGTAAAAGAACGCTTTCTGGCGAACATGTCGCACGAGATCCGTACCCCCATGAACGGCGTGATCGGCATGATTGATTTACTAAGTAGTACTTCACTCAATGGAGAACAAAGAGAGTATGTTCAGACGATCAAAAAGTCATCGGAAACGTTGTTAAATATTCTGAATGATATTCTTGACTTATCGAAAATAGAGGCTGGGAAAATGGTGCTTCATGAAGCACCATTCGAATTTCAAAGTCTGTTTGACAAGTTAATCAACTTATTTGGGCAAACGGCCAAAAATCGCCATAATACTCTGTCTTATCAATTAGAACAAGGGCTCCCTCGTTATATCATTGCTGACGAAACGCGTCTGTTGCAAATTCTATCAAATCTTACTTCTAATGCCATTAAGTTTACTGAAAACGGAGCCGTAACAATACGCATAACCAATCTTTCGACGCACGGAAAGTGGCATCGGATTAAGGTAGAAGTTCAGGATACCGGAATTGGTATTCCACCCGAAGGCTTAAAACAACTCTTTGGTGCTTTTCATCAGCTTGATAATACCACCCGAAAATCATTTGGTGGAACTGGGCTGGGCTTGGCTATTTCAAGGGAGTTGTCCCGGTTGATGAAAGGCGAAATGGGGGTAGAATCTACTGTAGGCCAGGGGAGTATATTCTGGGTTACTGTAGAACTAAAAGAAACGCAGATTGCTCCGCTTCAGGAAAAGCAATATGTGGAAGAGTTTCAGATTATTAATTATCTCGCAGATTATCATCCTAATATTTTGTTGGTGGATGATAATGCTGTGAACCGAAAAGTGGCCAGTGAAATTCTGATGAAAGCAGGCTGCCGGGTTGAAACGGTAGATTCCGGACGTAAAGCCATTGATACCATCAGAGCGGGGTACTCATCCATTCAGCCGCATATGTATGACTTGATTCTGATGGATATTCAGATGCCCGACATGGATGGTATTCAGACTACCCAGGAATTACGGACTCTGTTCGGGGAGAAACTGCCTCCGGTATTAGCAATGACGGCTTATTCGATGAAAGAGGATAAAGAACGCTTCTTAAGCCAGGGCATGAACGACTATGTATCGAAACCCATTCGGGCTGAAATTCTGATCCTGAAAGTGAAAGAATGGATGGAGCGGTTAGGTGATAATAGAAAAACCGCCGTACTGAATCCCGTTGTACAGAAAGAAACGGTTCAACCCACTCCTTTAACTGGCTCAGAAGAACTTACGTTATTTTTTGATATGGATGTCATTAACCAGTTATTGAACCTGGCTGGTAAGGAAATGGTAGAACAGGTACTGCTGGAATTTGAACAGGAAGCCGAAGCACAAATTAGAGCCGCCAGGGAAGCGTATCAAAATCAGGATCACTTAACGGTTGAATCAAATCTGCATACATTAAAAGGAAACGCCGGAACGTTAGGCATTATGAGGTTATACGAGGTTGTAAAAAAGCTGGAGCTCAAAACAAAAATAGGGAACTTCAGCACCTTTGATACTGAATTCCCCTCGATTGAAGCTGAATTTGACCTCTTTAAAAAGTACTATCCAAGACTTATTGCGGAAGTACTCGTTTAAGGACGAATGCGTCTGGCTATGAAAAACCACGCTTTTGAAGGTAACGAAAGTAACCATACTAATCCGTTGAATAACAGATAGAAAAGCGTAATGATAGGGTAAGCCAGAATGAAAATAATATTGAAAATGATGGTCCCAGTCGAAAAAGGCTTTGAACGATCAGTTCTTTTCGGCATAATGAAAAAGTTTATAGGCAATAACCATTGTTCTGTGGAAAGGTTCAAAATAGAGAGGCTCGTAAGAACCTTTTTTTAGTATCAAGAAAATACTAGCAAAATTATTGCTCTAGAGCCAGGTAACTAACCTCCGCCCGAATGCGTCGGTCAGTAGGTTGTAAACGTTCAAAGGCTTTAGCCGACAAACGTACTACTACCTGATCTGCAGAGCCCGTAGCGGGTAGTTTCCCAATTACCTTAACAATAACACTTTGATTATTAGCTTCATTACGAACCGTTAGCATTGTACCTACGGGGGCTGTGCGGTGTAAGGCCAAAAACTTACCCGTACGATCCTGTGTATCAATTAATTCACAGATGCCCATTTCAGTTATTTTTTTACCACCTGCATTAGGAATGGCTTCGTTTTCAGTCCGAACAGCATGAGGCAGAGGCTCGGCTTCTGGTTTTTTAGCTAAAACGGGTTTAGGTTCGTCTTCCGCTTTCCTTGCTTCTTCCTGTTTTTTAGGTTCTTCTATCTTACGAACTTCTTCTTTCCTGGGCTCTTCGTGCTTGGGCTCGTATTCTACTTTGGGCTTTGCGGGTTCCGAAACAATTGATTTTTTAGATTCCTCAGCCTTAGCGAGTAATTCTGGCTTGGCGGCTGATTTGGAAGTAACAGGAGCCTGTTCTTTAGGATCAGAAACGTATAAAATTTGTCCTGCTTTCACATAACCATCATTCGATAAATTATTCCATTGCTTTAGCACGGCTGTTCCCTTGTCATATTTTCGGGCGATACTAAACAAGGTTTCCCCAGAAGTAACGGTGTGAATTTGTGCTTGATTTTTGGTGCTGATGGGTTGCTGAACGATAGGTTCATTGGAAAGCCTGGGAAAACGGAGTACCTCATTCAAACGCAGCAGCTCCGGGCTATTAGGGTTAGCCTCTTTAAATTCTTCCAGGGAAACATGATATTTCCGCAGAAGATTGTAAAGGGTTTGCCCTGAAGTGACCTTATGTAAGAGGTAAGACTTACCCCCTTTGCGTTCGATGCCGATGGAGTCAAATGGAACAGGACGAGCTGAAACAACCAGCGTAATAAAGAATAAAAAAATGGAGCAAGTGAGATTACGATATTGCATAGCTGCAAAGGTAAACGTGTTCTTTCACAAAAAATAAGTGACTTTGCCAATAAATAAACGTCAAAAATCCTAATCCAGTACTTGTTTGTAAATTTTCCTGGAATAAAATACGCCCTGTTTTAGTAACGGCCAGCAATTCATTTTTTAGTTTCTCGGATTCGTAAAAATAATAAGAAATAATAATGGAATTTGCTAGTTCCAGGTATTCACAGGCACCAATGGGCCGATTGCCAGTTAAGATACGAATAAAACGCTGAATTGCTTCCAGATATTGATTCCCTTCCGGATAATGAATTGGTGTTTTGATACTAAGTACTGAAAAAGGCTCAAATGGGTTATCAATCAGTTGACCGGTCTGCAGTTGAGCCAGTTCCAGGTTATGGTCTTTTGTGTATTCTACCTGTGATTCGTTTGCTTTTGTAAAAATAGCTCCGGGGCATTGCCATCGTATCTGGTGAGAATCATAGGCTTCCAGAGCCGTTGGGGTAGGTAACTCAGGTTGTGCAAATGCATGCGTTAGCAGAATTCCATTATACAAACCCAGCGTACTACTCCACCAGGGAAGTTCCTGACTGCTTTCGAAGCGTAATTCCTGATTGAAAGTAAATCGTTGAAAGAAAACTTTTTTTGAAGCATGATCACGTAATTCTATTCCTAGTCTTGCCTGATAAGGATCGGGCAGGACTTTAAAGACGGGTATGTTAAAGCTAGTTAAAAGCATGATTTTGTAATGGAATGAAATTTTGGCTTTACAATCTTATGCTTTTCGCATCCGTTACATAAATTCCGGCGATAATCGAAAGGCTATTGTGGTAACGGTAGTCCTTTCTCCATCAATCGCCCGTTCAGCCATCTCTTTGATGTTTGACGATAGAATCAAAAAACTACCCTTTATAATTAGAGTATGCAAAAGTATTCAATCCTTTGGGCTGACGACGAGATCGATCTCCTCAAACCTTATATCCTGTTTCTAGGCCAAAAAGGCTATGATGTAACACCCGTCAATTCAGGTGCTGACGCCCTGGAACAACTTGAAAATCATACCTTCGATCTGGTTTTTCTGGATGAAATGATGCCCGGTCTGACGGGTTTGGAAACACTTTCTCAGTTAAAACAGCAATGGCCCAATATTCCTGTGGTGATGATTACGAAATCTGAAGAGGAACACATTATGGAAGGGGCCATTGGTTCAAAAATTGCTGACTATCTAATTAAGCCTTTCAACCCCAACCAGTTACTGATGTCAGTACGTAAAATACTGGATTCCAGACGATTAGTGGAAGAACATACCAATCTAAGCTATCAACAGGAGTTCCGTCAGCTTGCCATGCAATATCAGGATCGTATTGGGCATGAGGAATGGGCTGATATTTATAAAAAACTGATTTACTGGGAGTTAGAGATTGATGGTACGCCTAATAAAAGTATGGAAGAAGTAATGAACTTACAGAAATCTGAAGCTAATGCAAATTTCTGTAAATTCATTGAAGACCATTACGAAGACTGGATTAACGAGCCCAAAGCGGATAAACCCGTTTTATCAAATATGCTGCTGCGGAAAAAGGTCTTCCCTCAGTTACAGGCTGGTAATCCACTATATTTCATTTTGATTGATAACCTGAGATATGATCAGTGGAAGGTAATTGAACGCACACTAACGGAGTATTTCACCGTTGAAGAAGAGGGCCATTACTATTCCATTCTGCCAACAACTACTTCTTTTGCCCGAAACTCGATCTTCTCTGGCTTAATGCCTATTGAAATAGAAAAACAGTATCCTCGTTTGTGGGTGCATGATATTGAAGGAGATCAGCGTAATGATGAAGAAGGATTAAATGCTCATGAAGACGAATTCCTGCAAATGCAATTGCAAAAGAGCAGATTGGGGCATATTAAAATGTCATATCATAAAATTCTGAATGTTAATCAGGGTAAAGCCTTAGTCGAGAATTTTAATAACATTGCCAGTAATGATCTCATTGCGGTGGTATACAACTTCGTTGACATGCTTTCTCATGCTCGCACTGATTCAGCCATGATCAAAGAACTGGCTCCCGATGAGTCTGCGTATCGTAGCCTGACGAACTCGTGGTTTCAGCACTCGCCTTTACTGGATTTTCTAAAAAAAATAGCCGAACGCAATGGCCGGGTAATTATTACAACGGATCATGGCATGATCCGGGTGCAAAAGCCCGTTCGGATCATTGGCGACCGAACCGTGAATACCAACTTACGCTATAAACAAGGAAAAAATCTGAATTTTGATGAAGACCATGTCCTGGTATGCCGTCGACCCGAGCTGTTTGGCTTACCCAAGTTCAATGTATCTTCGGCTTACGTGTTTACGAAAGA
This sequence comes from Siphonobacter sp., assembly GCA_047605205.1. GTDB lineage: Bacteria > Bacteroidota > Bacteroidia > Cytophagales > Spirosomataceae > Siphonobacter. Next base: position 22,181 of record JASGGE010000036.1, on the reverse strand, counting down.
AGACTATTTCTTTGCCTATCCCAATAATTACAATTACTACGTAAATTACTATAAAGATACTTTTCAGCACGGAGGTGTTTCGTTAGAAGAAGTAATTGTGCCGGTGGTACATTTAAAAGCCAGATAGGAATAACCGTATTTATGGACGAGAGCCTTTAGCCTTAAGCTAAAGGCTCTTTTTTTCATAATAAGACCATTGAGACGTAATTTTGAGTCATTTATCGAGAAAAAATAATTTTTAATGATAAAATACTAATAATTTAGCGGTATTTATTAGAGATTTATAATTTATCCCGCACAATGCGGAAGCCTTTTTAAATTAGCTAAATACTGATTAGTATTGCATTTCATAAAATGGTTTTACTTGACCCAGAATTTACACCCCTGATTTGTACATGATTAATTTTGCGAGACTTATTATTTTTTTCTGGGGGATGTCATTAACATTTGCGTATGCTCAAAAACGTGATTCCTTGTATACAGGAAAGGGCCGATATTTTGTTCAGTTAGCCTCTACAGGCCTTTCTACTACTGAGCGTACGGCTTTTTGGTTACATACTAATCAAAACGGAACGGTTCCTTCTAACCCACAAGCCCTGATGGGGTATGCAGGTATTTATTACGAGCAACCCTTGTCGCCGTGGAGTAAAAAATGGGTAGTTGATGGGGCCCTCGAAGGTATGCTTCTTTCAAACCCTAAAAAGCCATACAGTGATATTTCGGAGGACCTGCCCGGAAATGCTTCTCATGGTGTTGTCACGGAAGGGTACCTACGAATTAAGTATAAAAAATGGGAGCTGTATGGTGGGCGAAAACGAGAGTTCTATGGCTTGGTGGATACGGTGCTGACTTCAGGAGGCTTAGTGTGGTCGAATAATACCTTACCTATTCCCCAAATAAGGCTGGGAACCTATGATTTTATAAAAGTTCCCTATGTTGGTGATTGGTTAAGAGTAAAGGGCTTCTTCTCTCATGGCTGGTTTGAAAATAGCCGCCCTTTCGATCAAAACGTCTATTTGCATACCAAAGGACTTTATCTGAAAATCGGCAAAGACAATGCTCCATTCAAATTCCACACCGGCTTTACGCACATGGTGCAATGGGGTGGGTATGCTCCCTCATTAAAAGATGATCCAGGATTATTTTCTAAATATGGATATTTTAATAAAACATGGGAAGGATTTTGGAGCGTAGTATCCGGGAAAAGAATGGACAAATATTTAGGATATCCATTAGATGATTTTATTTCTGTTGACGTAAATAGAGTTGGAAATCATTTAGGTACTATTGATGTAGGGCTAGAGTGGAATAGTTCTAAATTTAATATTTTCTTTTACCGACAAAGTACTTTTGATGATGGCTCGCTATTCTATCTACTCAATATCAATGATGGCCTGAATGGTATTCGATGGTTAAACAAGAATAAACCAAAGTCCAATTTATATATTCAACGAGTTACCTTAGAATGGTTAAGCACAGTAGATCAGGGAGGGCCCGTGTTTGATATAAATGATCCTAAACAAAGAGGTAAGGATAACTATTATAATCATAGTCAATACCGGGATGGTTGGACCTATTTTGGGCAAACGATAGGAACAGGGTTTATTCCGCCAGACCATGAAATGAAGAGCAGCGTAAGAGCTAATTCTATTCTTCTGACTGACAATCGAGTGGAAGTTGCTCATGTTGGTTTGGCTGGTCGATATAAAAACAGAATATCTTGGGAGATTAAAGGTTCCTATAGTAAAAACTATGGTACTTATAACAATAAAGAGTATTATGGCACTGCAAATAACCCTTTTGCAAATAACCCATTACCACAATTTTCAGGAATAATCAGAATTGGCACTAAGCTATCCTGGTTTGGCGGAAGCGAAATATCTGGTGCTGTTGCTCTTGATAACGGAAAAATTTATGACAATACTCTAGGAGCCTATTTAAGCATCCGGAAAGTTGGGTTAATAGGAAGGTATTATTAGAAACAAACGATAAAAAAAGCGGAGCTTGCTCCGCTTTTTTTATTAATTACCGGTAATCCACTCGTTCAGAAACATGGTTATGCTCACACCGTAACATACGTTGTGGAAATTTACGGATGATATCGAAGTCATGAGTGGCCATCAGAATAGCAGTTCCTGACTTATTGATATTTAAGAATACTCGCATAATTTCCTCAGATACCTCAGGATCAAGGTTTCCGGTTGGTTCATCAGCTAATAAAATTTGAGGTTCGTTTAATAATGCCCGGGCAATCACCACTCGCTGTTGCTCTCCTCCAGATAATTGATGAGGCATTTTGGAAATGGCAGAGCTTAATCCAACCCGGATTAAAACTTCGGCAATCCGGGTTTTCATTTTCATGGAGTCGGTCCAACCAGTAGCTTTTAGAACAAATTCCAGGTTTTGGGCAACACTACGATCCATGAATAATTGAAAATCCTGGAAAACGATTCCTAATTTCCTTCGTAAGTAAGGAATGTCGGTTCGTTTCATAGAATGTAATTCATATCCCGCAATGAAAGCGGTTCCCTTCGGAAGCTCAAGGTCAGCATATAAAGTTTTAAGCAAAGAACTTTTACCACTGCCCGTACGGCCTACCAAATAGACAAACTCACCTTTATTTATTGAAAAACTCACATCTTCCAATACTGGTTTGTTATCAATCTGGTAGATATCGGCATGACTGACCTGTACGACGGGGGCTGAATTGAATATGGTATTCATAGAGATACAAAAAGGGATCGAAAATATAGGTTGGTTAAAAGTTGAAATTGTGAGTTAAAATCCTGGTTTCTGAAAATAGAGTTCAATAATAGGAAATGCCTTTGGAAAGGCCGGCAGGAAAGGTTATTTTTGTTCAAAAAACGATATTATACCAAAAACCTTTATTAGAATTATACAAATAACAAGGTATTGATACTCTGTGGCACAGAGTATACCTGTACATAAGAATCTGTAATTTGTATAATCTGATTTAAAATCAATGGAAGCAACTCAAACGTACATTCCTTACAAAGTAAAAGATATCTCACTGGCAGAGTGGGGGCGTAAAGAAATTAGACTGGCGGAAGCAGAGATGCCCGGATTGATGGCTATCCGTAAAGAGTATGGCCCGCAGCAACCATTGGCAGGAGCACGCATTGCAGGCTGCCTGCATATGACTATTCAAACAGCTGTTCTGATCGAAACGTTGGTTGAATTAGGAGCAAGTGTTACCTGGTCTTCCTGCAATATCTTTTCTACTCAGGATCATGCAGCGGCAGCCATTGCCGCAGCTGGTATTCCAGTATATGCCTGGAAAGGAATGAATGAAGAGGAGTTCAACTGGTGCATTGAGCAAACACTTTTCTTTGGCTCAGAACGTCAACCTCTTAACATGATTCTGGATGATGGCGGTGATTTGACCAATATGGTTTTTGACAGTTATCCTGAATTAATTGCTGGAATCAAAGGCTTATCCGAAGAAACTACTACGGGGGTTCACCGGCTGTATGAACGTCAGCGGAAAGGTACCTTACATCTCCCAGCTATTAATGTGAACGATTCGGTTACCAAGTCAAAATTTGATAACAAATACGGTTGTAAAGAGTCACTGGTTGATGCTATTCGTCGCGGAACGGACTTAATGCTGGCGGGTAAGGTTGCAGTAGTAGCAGGTTATGGCGATGTAGGAAAAGGTTCTGCCGAATCATTACGTGGTGCGGGCTGCCGCGTATTAGTAACCGAAATTGACCCAATCTGTGCATTACAAGCCGCCATGGACGGTTATGAAGTAGTTACTATGGATGAAGCCGCCACTCGTGCTAATATTTTTGTAACAGCTACAGGAAACATCAATATCGTTCGTGACCGTCACTTCAAAGTTATGAAAGATAAGGCCGTAGTTTGTAACATTGGCCACTTTGATAATGAAATTGACATGGCCTGGTTAAACACTAACTATGGGCAAACTAAGTCACAGATTAAACCTCAGGTAGATCTATACGAGATTGATGGAAAAGAAATCATTGTGCTAGCAGAGGGCCGTCTCGTGAACCTTGGCGTAGCCATGGGCCATCCTTCGTTTGTAATGTCTAACTCATTCTCTAATCAGACACTAGCTCAGATCGAGTTGTGGACTAATTCTGATAAGTACGAGAAAAAGGTGTATGTATTACCAAAACATCTGGATGAAAAAGTAGCCGCCTTACACTTAGATCATATTGGAGCTAAACTTGAAAAACTAGATCAGGATCAGGCTGAATACATCGGCGTAACGGTAGAAGGGCCATTTAAGTCCGATCATTATCGTTATTAATATTAATTATAAAAAATAAAACCGGGTGTTGCCCGGCTTTATTTTTTATAATTAATATTAATTTGTAAAACAGGGAAATATGTTTTATGAAGAAATAATTAATTATAAAAATTACTTCGTATTAAGACTAAACCAATACTAGGTTATTATTTATTCTGTTTGAGCGTATGACGAAAGCATTAAATACAAGAATTTTTTACTTGTTATTTTTAATAACGGCGTGCTTATATATAGTATATTTTTTCTATTATAGTGTTAATTTTCCTTTTTATGACGATTATTTTCTATTGTTTGACGAGCTAATAAAATTTAATCACATTGATAATTACGTTGATTTAATAAAAGAATTATTTACTCAGCATAATGACCATAGAGTATTTACGCATCGGCTTACTTTTTTGATAATTACTAAAATATTGGGGTATATTGATGTTCAATATATGATGCTCATTGGTAATTTAATTCAAATTGGTATTGTATTAATGGTAGTTAATCTATTTAAAAAAGAAAAAAAAATCATTTATGCTATACCAGTATTACTTATAATCCTTCAGCCGCAACAGTATATAAATATGTTTGGCTCTTATGGCCTGTATAATAATGGAGTTATATTATTTTCTTTTATTTCTATTTATTTTTTAAGTATAGCCCCTCTAAAAAGCAGATTAATTAACATTAATTTAGCGATTGTATTTGCATTTTTAGCTACTTTTTCTAATGGAAATGGAATATCGATCTGGTTTTGTGGTGGTATAGTTTTATTACTTAGGAAAAAATATAGTGATATACTAATATGGATAATTGTAGCAATGGTTACAATACTTATCTATTTTAAATGGAATTATAAAGTACCTATTCCTGTCAAAACTAAAGTTTACTTTAGTTTTGATTTGATTTTTAATAAAGCTATTTATTTTTTTAGCATTAATACAGCAGCTTGCTTGGTAGGATCTTACTATACTCCATATACAATTATATTTATGGTAATCGTAGCTTTATTTGAAGGCGGTGCGATTTTTCTTCTTCTCAAGAGAATATATAATACTTTTTCTAACGGAATTCCAGATAAATATTGTTATTTGATTGGGATGTTATTATTTGTAACGATTACCAATGCCATTGTTTCTTATTTTAGATCGGGGCAAACCATATCTAACTTGCCAGCAGAATACTATCGTATCTATTCTTTGCTTTTATTTGTTTTGTGCTATTATATTTATGTTTCAGAAATAACGCCTTGTTTACCAAATATTAAAAAGTATTTTTATATTATTACTACTGGTTTAGGAAGTGTCTTTTTTGTCGTTTCATATTACTACTATACCCATAACTGGGTTATTGACCAGAAAAATACTCTTGAAGCCGACATTTTGAATTTTAAGGCCAATAGAAAAGTTCTTAATTTTTTTTATATAAATGGCTTTGTTGGAATAGGAGGAGCCCCACATGCCTGGGAAGTGGTGAATGTTATAGAAAAAAATAATCAATTCTCTATTCCGCAGGATAAAATGTATTCTTGGATCATGAATCAATTAAATAACCTATCTGCTAATCAGTATCGCTTAAGTATAAAATATACGAATACAGGAATTGTTTTTTTTAACGATACATATTGTGGAGCTGAAGGTTTGGCCAATACACATCCTTTTATAATTCTTAAAAGTGATAAAAAAATATACTTCTTACCAACAACGCGTGAGCCTGTATTAAGCTTTAGGAATCATTATCGATATGGCTTTAAGGGGATAATTGACGAGCAAGCACTAAAACACATTGTTGAGAATGGGAATTACCAGGTATATGTTATGACTAGAGATAAGGCCGGTGACTGCATTTATAAAACTAATCAGGTTATAAAAAATATGGAATATGTAGGTACACCATATTTCCCTCCTTTATCAACTTATAAAAGTGGTTTTATTTTTAAATAAAATGACCTAAAAGTGTAAATCAAAGAAGATTCGCTTAATGCATAATCCCTACTACAAAATCACTCATATTAATCCGTAGATTCTGATTGAATCAATCTATCGAATACTAAATAAAGAATTTGCTTCCTGAAAAGGCTAGCTGGTTACCAAGTAGAAAAGTCTAGATTTTTCTACTTGGTCTTTTTAAAAGAAGGGGATATTTAATCTCTCAGATCAATTACTTCTACGCCAGGATGTTTGTTTTTGTCAAATGTAAAGGCTGCATCCGTCAGGCTTACATTAGGTGTAAATTTGGTGATACGGAAGCTCTGCGTTTTTCCAGATTTCTCAGTAATTACCCAGCTTTTGATGGAATGATCGGTTTTACCAACCGTGATCTGAACTTTGGCTACTTTAGATGACTTACTTTCAGGCACTAAGTCTACTATTTCGTTACCGCCTTTTTCCTGGACAAAAGAATATTTATAACCTTTCTTGTAGATGGTGTATACATTAGCAGGATTAAAATCTCCTTCCGATGGATCGTAATTGGAAAGACTAACTTCGTTATTTTCTTTTACGTAAGTAGCTATGGTCTTTCCATCATTATAAATTTCCTGTCCGGCTAACTTAAGTTGATACTTCCCGTTTTTCGTAAGAATGTCACCTTTGTAGGATTCACCGGCGGCTCCATATACAAACGATGCTCCGAAAGATTGCATGGATTTATACTTTTTGCTCATGGCGTCCAGGATAGTGGCTGCCCGCTTATCCTGGGCAATAGACGTTAATGTCGTGATCAAAAGGGAAGTGATAAAAACAATAATTCGACTTTTCATGGTTAATTAAGTATCAGTTTGTATACCTGAGAGCGTATCTTACTGTACACGTTTAAAAAGAGATTGTTAAAAATTCTAAACGAATAAAAAGGCCACATCTTCTGGTAAGATATGGCACAAAATAAGGCAATGATTCTTAACCAATTGAGTTATATTACCTGAATCAGAACCCTAACTCTTTAAAGATTTCTTCCAAGCGTTCATCACTCTGTATCAACACTTCCCGGGCTTTAGAACCTTCAAAAGGCCCGACAATACCAGAAGCTTCCAACTGGTCCATGATACGGCCTGCCCGGTTATAACCTAATTTCATTTTTCGCTGAATGAGTGAAGTCGAACCCTGCTGATGGGTTACAATAAGGCGGGCTGCTTCCCTGAACATAGGGTCGAGCTGGCCCAAATCCACCTCTTTTTCGTCATTTCCAGATTCATCACCTTCAAATTCGGGCAGCTGATAAGCACTTCCATACCCTTGCTGTTCACCAATAAAATCGCAAACAGCATCTACTTCGGGCGTGTCAACAAATGCACATTGCAGGCGTGTCATGTCCGAACCTTGTAAGAAAAGCATATCGCCCTGACCGACTAACTGATCTGCTCCGTTCGTATCAAGAATCGTGCGGGAATCAACTTTCTGGGTTACTTTGAAAGACAGACGAGCCGGAAAGTTTGCCTTGATTTTACCAGTAATGATATCAACGGAAGGGCGTTGTGTTGCTACAATAAGGTGAATGCCGATGGCCCGAGCCAGCTGGGCAAGGCGGGCAATGGGTGTTTCAACTTCTTTGCCGGCAGTCATCATTAAGTCAGCTAACTCATCAATAACCAACACGATATAAGGCAAAAAGCGATGCCCTTTTTCGGGGTTAAGCCGCCGTTCGATGAATTTCTGGTTATATTCTTTCAGATTACGACAACCCGCATTTTTTAGCAATTCATACCGGGAATCCATTTCAATACAGAGTGAGTTCAGGGTATGAATTACCTTTTTTGTATCGGTGATGATGGCATCGTCCGTTCCGGGAAGTTTAGCCAGAAAATGCCGCTCAATCTTGCTGTAAATGCTTAATTCTACCTTCTTGGGATCAACGAGTACAAACTTTAACTGGGCTGGATGCTTCTTGTAAAGCAATGAAGCCAGAATGATGTTCATCCCTACCGACTTGCCCTGACCAGTGGCCCCGGCAATAAGCAAGTGTGGCATTTTGGCCAGGTCCGTTACAAAAATCTCGTTCGAAATGGTTTTGCCTAATACTACGGGTAATTCAGCGGTTGATTTCTGGAATTTGTCGCTCGAGATTACCATCCGAATGCTTACCATTTCCCGGTTTTTGTTCGGTACTTCAATTCCAATGGTTCCTTTGCCGGGCATCGGAGCAATGATACGGATGCCTAGGGCGGCTAAGGATAAAGCAATATCGTCTTCCAGCGATTTAATACGGGAAATCTTCACGCCGGCCGCCGGAACAATTTCATATAAGGTAACCGTTGGCCCGGGTGTTGCTTTGATGCTGGAAATGGTAATCCCGTAGTCATTCAGGGTACGGACAATGTTATCTTTTTTCGACTTTAATTCTTCTTCCGTAACCTGAGGTTTATCGATAGTCTGTTCCCTGAGTAATTCAATGGGTGGATATTCATACCGGGCCAGATCCAGCGTAGGATCATACAAGCCTAATTCCTTAATGAGCTGTTCGTTAGGTAAGTCATGTGCCTGATCATTTTGTTTAGTTACCGGAGTTTCTGGTTCGGGTGTTTTCTCAATGATAAAGTCAGGCTCCAGAGGGGCGACTTTCTTGGTACCATTGCTTCGATTTAAGGCAGGTTCGTAAACAATAGGTTCAAAAGCTGGCTCTGCAACGGGCATGGGTATAGGCGTTTCCAACACTCGACGGGCATCCTCCGAAAGTTTACTAACAGTAGCTCGAATTTTTTCTTCCTCCTCTTCCTCCTCTTCCTCATTAGGCTCTTTCTCAGCAATTTCTTCTACTACGGGTATATTCTTACGCGGAGGATCAGGAATTACAACTGTTTCTATGGGCTGTTGTGGGCTGGCTTCTTCTTCTTCGAGTTCTTTAAATAGATTTTTAAAGGGATTTGTTAGTTGAAAATTAATACTGGGGCGAGGCACTCGCATGCCTTCAACTTTTTCGGCTACGTGCTCCAGTGAATCAACGCTGTAGAAGTAAATGACAAATATGAAAAGGGCTGCTGCAATAATAGCTATGGAACCCCAGCCAATGAGATTGTAAAGAAATTCGTTGATAAACAGGCCTATACCACCACATAAAGCACTCAGATTGGTCTTGCTATCAGACATCAAGACAATAAATCCTAATACAGAACTTAGCCAGAACATGTAAAAAAGCGACTGATAGGTAAGGCGGCGTAGAGGTACAATCTCCCGGGCGAAGGTCATCTTTATACCGGCAACAAACAGTACGGGTAATAACAGAAAAGAGCCAATACCTACCCAACGAAAAATAAAGAAATGGGCTACAATGGCTCCGGTTAGGCCCAGCCAGTTTTGTACTTTCATTCCAGATTCGTCAAGAGGAGTTTTAAACGCAGACCCCACCACACTCTGGTCAGCCTCACCCGAAATCAGGTAAGAGAAAAAAGCAAGCAAAAGTAATACGGAGATTAATATCGTAAGACCTCCAATGACCAATCGGGTACTGGAGCTGGTTAATGTGCTGTTAACAGATGACTTGGCTTTACGTGGAGCCGGTTTTTCTACCTTTTTTGCCATGTATTCAATGCAGGAGAACGTATCGCCCAGGGAAAAATAAATCGTGGATTAGCTATAATTTCAAGCAATTTACAAAAGTAAACTGCTGAAAGCCATCACTGAAGGTAATAAATTTAGTGATTATTGATTATCAAGTAAATATTGGCAGATGCGTTTAGGTAGGGTAGGCCCCTCATAAATGAAACCCGTATAGACTTGGATCAGGCTGGCTCCGGCTTTTAATTTTTCCAGGGCATCTTCGGGCGAATGAATCCCCCCAACGCCAATAATGGGGAAAGCACCCTTTGACTTCTGATGTAAATACTGAATGACTTCAGTAGAACGACTGGTAAGAGGTTTGCCCGATAGCCCCCCCATACCGATTTCCTGTATTCGTTCAGCTGAGGTATGTAAGCCCTCGCGTGTGATGGTCGTATTTGTTGCAATGACACCGGCAATCCGGGTAGTTTGTATAATTTCAACGATATCGTCCAATTGGCTATCCGTAAGGTCAGGAGCTATTTTTAGCAAAATAGGTTTAGGTTTGTTCAGTCGCTCATTTTCTTTCTGTAGGGTTTGCAATAAATCGGTCAGGGGCTTTTTTTCCTGTAAAGCCCGCAGGTTGGGGGTATTGGGTGAGCTGACGTTTACGACGAAATAATCAACGGTGTCCTGTAATTCCCGGAAACAAATTAGATAATCCTCTACGGCTTGTTCATTCGGCGTAATTTTATTTTTCCCAATGTTACCACCAATAATTACCTTACTGTGGCGTTTTCGAAGCCGCTTGGCTGCCGCTTTTACGCCTTCGTTATTAAAACCCATCCGATTGATCAAACCTTTATCCGCAGGAAGCCGAAACATTCTGGGTTTTTCGTTGCCGGGTTGTGGCCGTGGTGTTACCGTTCCAATCTCAATAAATCCAAAGCCCAGGCAGGCAAGCTCATCTACTAATTCGGCATTTTTGTCAAAACCAGCTGCTAAGCCCACCGGATTCGGAAACCGGATACCGAAAACCTCTCGTTCCAGTGAAGGCGTGTTGAGGCTGTATAATTTACGGGCTACTGAGGCAGCCAGGGGGACGTTTAAGCTGGTCTTTAGAAGATTAAAAGTAAAATGATGGATCCGTTCGGGATCGAAACGAAACAGAAGCGGGCGAATCAGTGCTTGATACATGTCGCAAAAATACGCACTTTGCAGCCATGAAATACTTCTATTTGATATTCCTTGGAATGTTCGGTTCGGCTTCCGCCCAGCTAACCTTGAAGGGACGTATACTCGGTGCTGACAGTCAGCAACCGCTGCCTTTTGCTAACGTTTTCCTGGCGAATACAACGAAAGGAACAACCACAAATGAGAAAGGAGAATTTTCTATTTCTCAGGTATCGGTTGGGCAAGTAGAATTGGTGGTTTCCTATGTGGGTTATCAAACCTTATCAAAAATAGTTCGTACGGATAGTACTGATTTCTGGGAATTAAGTCTGAAACCAAATCAATCCCAATTAACCGAAGTAAAGGTAAAAGCAAAGCGGGATAAACACTGGCCACAGCGGTATGAACAATTTTTACAGGGCTTTTTGGGTACCAGTGATAATGCCCGGCAATGTTATATTGTCAATTCCGAAACAATATGGGCAGAAGAAGATTCGACCAAAACCTGGCTTACAGTAGGGGCTCGTGAACCTTTAATGATTGAAAATAAGGCATTGGGTTATCGGATCAAATATCAGCTGGAAGGCTTCTGGTATAATCATCCTTCTGCTTATATCACGTACGTGGGGTATCCGGTCTTTGAAGAAATGCAGCCATCTAGTAAGGCTGAGGCTGACGAATGGCAGCGTAAGCGGGATATTGCTTATTATGGATCGGTGCTTCATTTCATGCGTAGCCTGGATCACCTGAAAGCCGAAGGCTTCACCGTACAGCAAATGGTTAACCCAAAGAGTTCACCATTCAACGCTTTGGTATTAAGTCAACTGAAAACCCATAAATCACGTATTGAAAGGTATCGATCTGATTACGTGGTTTTACCCGATGAACTGGAAGGCCCGGAATTACTCATTACCCGTCTGTGTACTTCTACGCATAAGGTCATGAGTTTTCGGGGAGCGATTCAGGTTATCTACGAACGGGAAAAAGAACCAATGGCCTATGATCGGTTGGGCCGCCCACAAACTAGTGTTTTTGAGATGATGGGGCAAACTATAACGGTTGAGCCGAATGGCCAGTATTTCCCGTCATTGAATATGTTAATTTCCGGCTATCTAGGATGGGAGAAAATGGCTGATTCTCTGCCGGCCGATTATCAGCCAGGCAAACACCAATAATGTTTTGGTGTTTGATTGCGTTGGCATGGCTTTCTACTATACACGGATTGATGAAGACGCTTAACTATTGATGTTATGGAAACCTTTCAAAGTATTGTACCCGCTTTTGTGGAAATGCTGCAAAAAGCCATTGGTCATAAATCCACATTAGAATATTTTAATTCATATCGTGAGTATACATCAACAGCTAGTCCGTTAAAAAAACTGCTTAAAAATGAAAAAGGAGAATTCGTTGAGTTAGCAAGCGGAGATCTGATTCCCTTGGATCAGATCATTACGCTGAATGGTGTGTTTTTTCCAAATTATGAGGAGTATACGGAGGTATTGGGCATGCGGTGTAGCCGATGAAGGGAACTTAGCCTGCTTCAGATAAAAATTGTTTGGCTATTCAGTGGGTGTTAATACAAGATTCTTCTGATTATTGCTGACTCAAACACGTCTTTTCCAGGATGAAGTACGCTTTAGGGATTGAAATCGGTAAAACAAAATTGCAGCTCTTTGTGGGAAGTGAAGCCTTACAGGTAGAAGAACGACTTTATTGCCCGATTGAAAAAGAAGCCTCTGTTCAGGCCATTCGCTATCAAATCGAAAGTGCAGTGCGTGATTTACAGAAAAAGTATCGCTTTGCTGCCGTAGGAGTAGGTTTTGGCGGACCAGTAGACCGTACTCGCGGATCGGCCGTTTTGTCAGATGACTGGGCTCAGTTTGATCTAATTGACTGGATGGAAGATCTGGCTCATTGCCCGACTGTGCTGGAAAATGATGCGAATACTGCCGGTTTTGCCGAAGCGATCCTGGGAGCCGGAAAAGGCTTCAGTACGGTATTCTACGCAAATCTGAGTACAGGGGTAGGTGGGGGCTTAATTCAGTCTGGGGAAATTTATCACGGGGCCCGCCCCGGCGAATCTCAATTAGGCCAACTTCGATTGGACCGTGCCGGTACTACGCTCGAATCATTAGTATCGGGGTGGGCAGTAGATGCCCGGATTAAGAAAGAAGTTGAACAGTATCCGGATAGCCTGCTGGCAACGCTAACGGTACAGAAACCAGAAGCTAAATGTTTATTACCTGCTATGGAGCAAGGCGATGAACTGGCTATTCGTATCGTAAACGAAACGGCCGAAACCCTGGCCTGGGGCCTTTCACACGCGATCCACTTATTTCATCCCGAAATTATAGTATTGGGAGGAGGGCTAGCCTTAATAGGTCAACCACTCAGGGACGCCGTAGAAAAAGCCTTTCCTGATTTTGTGATGGAGGCTTTTCGTCCTTTACCCAAACTTGTTCTCAGCGAATTGAAGCACGAAGCGATTCCAATCGGGGCTCTCTTGTTGGCTCGTCATCGCCTGGTTACTTCTAATTTTGAGTAAAGGTTTTCTAAAGGGCAGATTAGTAAAACACAAGAACAGATAAGTTGCTTACCTGGAGTGAGTAGTAAAAAGGGGTCATTTATAAACGGCCCATTTTTCTATAATTCGTACTTCTCAATAAAGCTCCTTAATAAGGAATCTTACCCTGATTTGATTTCCATTTCTCAAAAGCCTCTTTAGCTCCTTCTATGGGCTGATGAATCATCGGAATGCTACGTTGGGCGGGGGCTAATGTTACCTGTTGATAAATAAAGGAGTCGTCAAAACCGGCATCACTGGCGTCTGCATGCGTACAGGCATAATATACCCGATCAGGACGAGCCCAGAAAATGGCTCCCAGGCACATGGGGCAGGGTTCGCAGGATGTATAAATTTCACAGCCCGTTAGTTGATAAGTCCCTAGATTCTGACAGGCATCCCGAATGGCTGTTACTTCAGCGTGGGCAGTAGGATCATTTGTAGAAGTAACCTGATTATGGCCGCGACCTACAATTACGCCATCTTTTACAACTATGGCTCCAAAGGGCCCTCCTAAACCAGCTTGCTGGCCCTGGTATGACAAGGCCACCGCTTCTTTCATAAAATCACACATGCGTTTCAGTTTTTGAACTTCAGTTTTCAGTAGTTGACGCTTACCTCCCCCAAGGTAATTTTTCGTGAAAGGTTGTGATGTAGTGTTTTTGTGTCGAAACGTCATTTGAATTGTTTAAAACAATAGGCATTATAACCAGAAAACTGTAAATTGAAAACCAGTTAGTCTGTCAAACCAAAATCATTTTTATGGAAACTCAGGCATTACCTCCTTCTAGTTCAGAATTAAACGAATCAGATGCCCGCTTGTGGGCTATGTTGGCTCATTTAAGTGCTATTATCGCTAGTTTTTTAGGGGGCATGGCTTTTCTTGGCCCGCTTCTTGTCTGGATTATTTATAAAGACAAATCAACCTTTGTTGATTACCACGCTAAGGAAGCTCTCAATTTCCAGATTTTGATGTCAATTGCTTTTGTTATTGGGATCATCCTGGCGATTATCACTTGCGGAGTTGGTGCTGTTGTATTACCAATTGTCGGCTTACTTGACTTTATTTTCGTCATTATTGCGGGTATTAAAGCCTATAATGGTGAATATTATCAGTATCCATTCAACTGGCGAATTGTTAAATAGTTGACCTTACTTTTTATAAAAAGCAGAGAAGCCCGACCAATTTACGCCGTTGTTGGTGTTTAGCGGAGCGTCACTATCATAGAAAAAGCATACAAACACGTATTGTACCTCAGAGGTATCTACACCAACGAATGCCGAACACAAGCCAAAACAGAACTCAAAGAATGATTGGAGAAAACCAAAGAATTAGGCATAAAAGAATTCAACACCGTTGCCAACACAATAGAAGACAAATTGGAAACCATTCTCAACTACTTTGTATATAGAAATGCTAATGTCGAATATTTTAACGCTAAAATAAAACTATTCAGAGCCAATCTTAGAGGTATAACTGACACCCAATTTTTTCTGTTCAGAATGGAGAAACTTTTTGCTTAGTCCTCCAAAATAAATATGTCCCGATAAAAAGAGCATTTGTTTTATACCTGTTTTGGAAACATAAATTAAACGAGGAAACAAAACCCGGGCTATTAATTCCGGGTTTTGTTTCCACTTATTATCTACGTTAAGGTCAATTTGGTCTTGAGGTATTGGCCAAAGTTTATGATGCTCCTGAATATTCAGTCCCGGATTTAGAGGGTTATTATTATACTTTTTAACCCTTTCTACCAGTTTTCCGGTTCTTCTTAATACAAAATGGCGGCATTCTTCGTCGTAGAGTTCCCTTATTCTCTCGTCTAATAAATAGTCAATG
This sequence comes from Siphonobacter sp., assembly GCA_047605205.1. GTDB lineage: Bacteria > Bacteroidota > Bacteroidia > Cytophagales > Spirosomataceae > Siphonobacter. The sequence continues at coordinate 6,849 of JASGGE010000036.1, read as the reverse complement.
TTAATTCTTCGGCATTCATCATTCGCATGGGGCTGTTGGCCATGGTTTGAAAACCGTGGTTGTATAGTTTAAACTTATTCTTGGCTTGCCTGTTTTTCCTTTTTTTGTGGTAATAATTATCACTCCGCTGGCCGACCGCGAACCGTACACGGCGGCGGCACTGGCATCTTTCAGGATGTCGATATGCTCTACGTCGTTTACATTAATGTCATTTAATGACCCGTTGTAAATAATTCCGTCTAACACCAGAAGGGGTTGTCGTTTGCCGAAAGCGAGGTTTGGCCGCGTACCGAAAGGTTGGCGTTTCCTCCGGCCATTCCGGTTTGCTGTATGTTTACGCCGGCCGATGCACCGGCCAAGGCTTGCGATATGCTAACATTTGGAATGGGGGAGTCTACAAGCGACACCCGGCTAACGGCTCCGGTGAGGTCGCTTTTCCGCTGAGTGCCGTAGCCCACTACAATTAGTTCGTCCAGCCTATGCGAGTCGTCTTCGAGGCCGGTTCTTCCGTTAAGGGTAATTTTCTGCGGCTTGTAGCCTATGCTGGACACGGCTATTACCGCCTGTGGTTTTGAAACCAAGAGAGAGAAACTCCCCTTGGTGTCTGTCATTGTGCCGTTGGTTGTCCCTTTTCTGTAACCGAAGCCCCAATAACCGGCAAGCCCTCTTTGTCTTTGATTTTACCGCTGAGCTTGTAGGTTTGAGAAGTGGCATAATGCCCAATGATTTGGAGCAAAAGTACGAAAGCTAAAAATCTTAAAAATACTTGCTTTTTTATTCCTTATGTAATTTAAGGTTGGCAATATTTTTAATGGGGCGTTTGTAACCTTTTACAAGGTCCTTTTAACAGAAGTTAATATGCTGTTTTTCTTCATATTTTAACGGTTTAGTGAGGAATACATATTACTTTGGCATAACCCACGTTCAGGAAAATACAACAGCACAAAGATAAAAATCTCTTACAGAAATCCACATTTATTATAAAGATACATCGATATTATTGGATATTTTCAAGCAATTCACTTTTGTCGAACGCTAAAAAATCAAGGGCTGCATATTACTATTTCATGAAACGCACTTGGTAAACCTCAAAAACAGATACCTTTTTACGTACTGGGCAAGTGGCCCGAAACCAATAACGGCTTTCCGTATAATTTTTTATTATTTTGTAGACGCCCAAAAACTTCGCAGGTATTACAAGCATAAAAGTAGCAACTTTAGCACTTGGGAACAGAGGCATCATTCCGAATCATATTTGCTTTATCCTCAAAACATCGGACTCCCACCTAAGCATAGACGAAGTGAGTTTGTCCAAAGGAGAGTTATACACTTATGTAACCAACAAAGCTGCCAAAGGCAAGAAAGGAACGCTTAAAGGAACATTAAGCACAGACATCGTTAATGTGCTGAAAAAGATACCATTAGAACAAAGAAAACAGGTCAAAGAAGGATTGTGTTCGGAATGGCGAATACGTCCTTAGAATTAAACGATACTGCTCATTTCCCGTTCTTCTAACCTGTACAGTTTATCGCCCTTATGCTCCTTCAAGTGGGTAATCATCAGGATGATTTTATCCTGTTTCAGGCTGTTTATTAAAGATAATACGGTTTCGGTGGTTTTGCTGTCTAATGCGGCGGTGGGTTCATCCAATAAGATAATCTCCGGGTTTTTGTATAATGCTCTTGCCAGAGCCACTAACTGTTTTTGCCCGCCTGATAGTTTCACGCCCGACTCGCCCACTATGGTACTCAGCCCGGCAGGCAGTTTTGCCAGAAAATTTCCCAATCCCAGTTCCTGTAAAAACCGGATAAAGGCTTCGGGGTTTGTAACGGGTTCTCCCAGTGTGATGTTATCCAACAGCAGCCCGTTAAAAATTTTAACGTCTTGCTCCACCACACCGATTCTGTTTCGCCATTCGGGTAGTGCTACCTCATCTATATTTACTCCATTATTTACTGTAATACTCCCGTTTTGGGGCGTATAGAGCCGTTGAATAATATTCAGTAACACACTTTTTCCGCTTCCCACTTCGCCTTTCAGTACCGTGAGTTCTCCTTTTTTTAATGTAAGGCTTATGTTTTCAAGCAACGGTTTTCTTCCCGAAAACTGGAAAGTAATATTTTTCAGTTCCACAGTTTCTATTTTTTCGGGCAGGTTGTGAGATTGAAAACCGTGGTTTTCGGGTGTGGTATCGGTAAATTCAAACATCCGCTCAAAAGCCACCACCGCTTCCTGTACCTGAATATTTGTATTGGTCAGCCGGGCTATGGATGTAATCACACCTCCGGCTATGCTTACCACGGCCATCATTTCTCCGGTTTTCATTTTACCATATATCACCATATACGAACTTACCCCAAGAATAACTAGCAGGAGCAGCGTACTGAAAATATCGGCCAGTGTGCCGTAGCGGTTGCCCAACAGCCCGAGACGAAACACCCGGTGCTGAAAAGCAGTATATGTGGCACGGGTAAGGGAAGAAAATACCGGCTCTTTACCATACGACTTGATGATGCCTATGCCCGTAATGGTGTCGATATAGTTACTTTCCGTGAGGCCATATGCCCCCATTACCTCTTTCTGCCCGGAAATGACAGGCCGTGTAAACCGCAATACCAACAGGCCAAATAATGGAATGGAGAGCAAGCCCACAAGCCCCAAAACCCACGAGTAGGAAAATACAAAACCCAGCGATACTAGTACTACGAGGAGGTCAATCATAGCCGTGTTGGTCAGCATCAGGATAGTCCCCTGAATCCGCCGGGTGTCATTCATACGGGTGATGAGGTCACCCGTTTTGCGGTTATCAAAAAACGGTTTGGGCAGATAGAGCAGCGTATCATAAAAACGCCCGGCGGTGCGGTTATTAAAATCACGGCTTTGGCGAAGCAGCAACACCGTGCGAAGATAATTTAACCCGGCCCGCACCAACAGCAAAACCAATAACAGAGCCAAGCCTGCCAGAATTTTGTTAATGTGGCCGTTCGGCAGGAAATCATCAATGAGTTTTTGGGTAAAATAGGCGGTGGTTAAGCCCAGTGTGGCTATTGCCACGCCCATAGCGGCTGAAGAAACCAATAACGGAATATCCTCTTTTACTAAACCCACAAACCACGCTATTTTTCGCTTATTTTGTGATATTTTGGGTTCTAATGCTACCGTGGGTTTTAGGTTCAGCATGGGCCTGTTGCCTTGCCACACTTCGAGTAGCCGGGCTTCTGTCCACAACTCTACGCCTGTGGCCGGGTCGCCGATAAGGTAGCCGGAGTCATCGGCCTTGTAACACACCACATAATGTTGCAAATGGTTTTCGATGATTACGTGGAGAATGCACGGGAAAGCGGCCTCCGCCTTAAACGCTTCTAAATTATCTACTTCATACCCCTCGGCTTCAAACCCTTTTATCTGTGCGGCTTGCTGAAGCCCCAGCATGGTGGTTCCCTGTGTGCCGGTTCCGCTTAGTTCACGCAGTTTTTCGAGCGAAGCATCGCTGCCATGATACCGTAAAACCGATTTCATGCAGGCCGCACCGCAGTCGGTCTGGTCATGTTGTAAGGCGTGTATTTTGTGGTATTTTTTCACTGAATATACGCCGTCAGTGCTTCAAGTTTTACGATGCCCTTATAGGTTTTTACCAGACGACTGTCTTTATCATATATCAGCGTATGCGGAAAAGACTTTACCCCGAATACCGCTGATGCCACCTCTCCGTCTATCTGCCCTACAGTAAAATCATCATTACCCGGCAGGTATTTTTCTTTAAATGCCCGGATGTTTTCCTGCGGCTCGGCAGAGAGCAGATACACCGAGGCCGGGCTGAACACCTCCCGGTTTTCATGGAGCAGCCGGGCTTCGTTTTGGCAGTAGTCGCATTCCGAATGAAAGAAAACCAGAAACACGGCATTGCCTTTGCGGTTTTTAAAGGTTTCGGTTTTTCCGTTTAAGCCATTAAACGTTTCGGCAGGTAATGTAGCCGTGGCTTTTTCTACCTTTGAACGGATTTCGAACTGCCTCCGGATGCCGAAGAAAAGGAGTGTAAGCAGTCCTAAGATTAGGAACGGAAATAATATGCGTAATGTTTTTTTCATTGTTAAACCTCACTCTCCACAGGCAGAGGAGGAGACAGGACAGATTAAATTTGAATTTATTGTTTCTTTCGTCCCTCTCCCCCCTTTGGGGCAGGAGAGAGGTTTGGCTATTTTTTTTACGTAAAATTTAGCGTTAAAAAAGTAATAAAAACCACCCATACCACCAGCCCTATACCGTAAGTACTCATTACCAAGCCCATCGAGCGGTTGACATCTTCGTCCAGGTATTTTTTGAGGCCGAAAGCCAGGGCTATAAAAAACAGCAACTCCCAGATGTTTACGCTCTGTATGGCATAAATGAGCCACGGCTCCAACTGCTTAGGCTCAAAAATAGTAAGCATACTGCCGTGCAAAAAATACTGTACATCTTCTAAGGTATAATGACTCTGAAAGGTAAACCACACCATTTTTATAATGGCCGGCACCAGAAAAATCATATCCGCCACCACCACAGCCCCAAAGACCTTACTCCAGCTTAAGGTTTTTATATTAAACAGGAGAGCACCTGTATATACACAGAGCGAAATCATACATAGTTTTAGCAGATAGAATATGGGAATAAACACATATCCCAGCCACTCCCATTTTTTTTGCATATTAAGCATTTGTTCTATCTGCTCATAACTAAGCTGAGTACTGTAAAAGTTAACTATTTCCCGCTCGGTAAGGATTTCGGTTTTGGTGTACCACGTCATCAGAATATTAAGAACTATAACAAAAAGTAATAGTCGTTTCATTAAAGTCTATTGTTGCTTAATTTGAAAAATAGTTACTTACCTCCGCTTTTATATCAGGAACATCCATTTTTGATATATCTTTAATTATTTCCCCTTTTTCTAAAATTATTATTCTATTTGCAACATTAGTAATTCCATCAATATTGTGCCCTGATATTAAAGTGGTTACATTTGATAATTTTTTTATGTATTCTTGAATAAAAAACAATGATGGAGGGTCTAGGAAGTTAAAAGGTTCATCTAAAATCAGAATTTCAGGACTGGTTATTAAAGCACCGATGATTCCAATTTTTTGACGATTACCTAATGAATAATCTCTAATTAGTTTACGCCCTCCAAATATTTCGCCTGATGTAAAATCTTTTAAGGTATATAGCACAGTCTCAAGTTCTCTGTCACTAACACGATAAGCATTTGCTATAAACTGAAAATATTCATCCGGGGTTAAAAAATCTACCAAAAAGGAATCATCTATAAATGCATTTGTATATTGTTTCCAATCATCTGAACTTTTTGTTAATATACCTTTAGAGTATACTACGCCTTCTTCTGGCTTAATTAAGTCCAATAACAGTCTAAACAAAGTCGTTTTACCAGAACCGTTATTTCCAACAAAGCCAACTATTTCTCCTTTTGAGATACTTAATTGGTTTATATTAATAACCGTTTCTGTGTATATTTTTTTTAAGTTTTCTATTCTTAATACCATTTCTTAAATGTTAGTCTTTCTAAATACCTCAATAGAGTTATATTTTACTTTGTCAAATAAAGCATATAATAACATGAACCATTTTTCAACCAATAATAATGATAAGCCACCAACTATAACCATATAATATTTTGTCCAAAATTGCCCATTAGAAATGAATGAAATTAAATATATGGGGAGTAAAGCAATGAGATAACATAGAAGTGCTACTATAGTCTGACTTACAGGCGGAGTACTCCACTTCATAATCGAGCCTCTCATTATATCTATTCTCTTATTCAAAAATAATATACTACCAAAACTTAAAGGAATAATGAAACCTATAGAATAAATATAGATTGAAAATGTTTCAAAAACAGTAGAGGTTTTTTTTCTTATTAATATCAAAAACAGTACGAAAATTATAGTAACAATTAAGGTATATTGCCGATATACTACACCAATATAATTTTTAAAGTTTGGAAGTAAAATAAATCTGTCGAAAAAAGTTGACTGAGCCGAAAAAATGTATTGATTTAGACCTATTGGGTAGATTGATATACAAATGGTAGTGATAAAAATTTTAGTTATGTAAGAATCTAAAAGTGTTGTTTTTGTGTAATATATATATATATATATACCACTGTGAGGAATAATCCTAAAATAATTTGTTTTCTTAAAAGAGGGCTACGATATATCATTAGAAGGTTCAAGTAATAAAGCGACTTTACTTGTAACAGAAAACTTTGTCCGTTAAGTTGTTTTATTGTTTCTTCTTTATATTTTAAAATAGCTAAATTCTTCTTCAAAAATATGATTGACCCTACTAAAACGGAGGGCATTATTAAAACTACATAAATAGTAGAGGGTAAGAACCCGATATAAACCCAATAACTTGATAACGATAATAATAGAATTGGCAATAGTTGAATAGGCTTACTTTTATGATTTGATGAAATGGATACCAAAATTTGGCTTATAAAAAACTGACAGATAGGAATAAAAAGAAAAAAAAGTATTGCAGAAACAAATTGTTCAGTAGTAGAAAATTTATACAGAATTGGGCTAAAAAGAAAAAGTAAGTAAAAATTCCATACATTTAAAATTTCAGTAATAAAATAATAAGAATTTACTTTTTTTATCCCCCTTGGAAAACGAGTGAATTCAAAATAAAAAAAGTTATTTTTTTTGAAAAAATACTTAAGACTTGTATCAACTAAAAGGCAAATACAGAGCAGAAAGATATATTTTCTGTATTTGTGTTTTTGTTGGGTTTATTAGATTATTTTTTTTCTTATTTATTTTTTTTAGTGGAATTTGAATGTTTTATGATAT
>JASGGE010000035.1:0-28279 GCA_047605205.1 Siphonobacter sp. | reverse complement strand
ACCGAATCGTGATGAGTATAACCAGCTGTATTACGGGCTGCGAGTACTGATTCGTTACCGGCTGGCGGCGGGCATTCTGGCGTATGGATTTCTGAAGTTTTTTCCCGAACAAGCCCCTTTGCCTTCCCTAAGTCACCTCAATACGAATTATGGTGATTTTACGGCCTGGAAACTATTCTCCATTAGTCTAGGCGTGGTACCGGGCTATGAATCATTTTTGGGTGCCGTTGAACTTGCGGCAGGGCTACTGCTGCTGTATCGAAAAACCACCACCCTTGCTACCCTCATCATCATTCCTTTTACCGGAAACGTGTTTTTTTCCAACCTGGCCTACGAAGGAGGGGAAGCACTTTACAGTTTTTATCTGATCAGTTTAGCTCTGTTTTTATTTGCCTTCGATGCCGTTCGTCTTTTTACGCTGGTATCGCTGGAAAAAAAGACATATCCCAACCAATTTCAGCCTCATTTTGTCACCTGGCAAAAATACGCTCGGATTATGGTGAAAACTGGCTTCTTTTTCGTGTTTATCTTTTTTTATGGCTATACCATTTACGCGGCCCATCGCCAGGGTTCCTATCAGTACCCTCAGCAGGCTGGCCTTGCCCAGGCTGCGGGACTTTATAATGTCCGAGAATTTAAAAAAAACGGTCAGATCATTCCCTACTCCCAAACCGATTCAAGCCGCTGGCGGGATGTTGTTTTTGAAAAATGGGCAACGATAAGTATCCGTACCAATCAACCCGCCTGGCTGGATGGCCGCAATACTGAAGAGATCTACGTCAAAGATCAGGATCGTACTTATGAATCAGCCGGTACGACCGGACGCCACTATTATGCCTATCAGATTGACAGTGTTCGCCACGAGTTGCACGTGAAGTCGAAGAATCCGGTAGTACCAACCTCCCTAACCTGGCATTATCAACGTCCAGCTCCCGGCATCATTGTCTTGTCCGGACTCGACCAACAGCATGATTCCCTGAGGGTCGTTCTTGAAAAACGGGATAAGAAGTATTTGATTTTTGAAGCTCAAAAAACGGGAAGACGCAAAGGCCTTACCCTGTAAACGTGTATGTCAACTCTTCACACTTCCATTCGCTCAGAACGCAGTCTGGCTCCGGGCTGGACTGCCAGTCAGCAGTTTGCCTTTCGGGTAGCCTTCGTTTTCTTTGTCAGCATTTGCCTGCCCAACGATGCAGGCTGGTATAAAGATCTGTTTTCTTTTGACTGGACCAGCTTACACTACCGAGATTTATACGACATTGCCCGGTTTGGTTCGGGCATAACGCTCTTTGGTAACAGTCTGGCAGGCAGTACGTTCAATGGATATGCCATATGGGTCATTACACTGCTATTCGCCGTCGTCATCGCAGGCGTATGGTCACTCCTGGACCGTAAGCCCCGTGAGTATTGGCTTTTGTATTACTGGCTTCGGGTAATTGTTCGCTACCGAGCTGGAATTGGTATTATCGGATTTGGTTTTACCAAACTCTTTCCTACTCAATTACCTTATCCTTCCCTAGGCCTTTTAAATACGGATTTTGGCGATTTGACCCTGCAAAAAATCTACTGGCTATCCATCGGTATTGTCCCCTGGTACGAAGTCTTTGCCGGCGTAGTCGAAGTATTGGCTGGCACTCTGCTCTTTTTCAGGGTAACAACATTCTGGGGTGCCGTTCTCTTATTCGGAGCCCTGGCCGATATTGTTTACGTTAACTTTGCCTATGATGGCGGAGTACACGTATATAGCTCTTATTTTGTACTGCTTTCAGCCTTTTTATTACTTGAGTACATTCCCAAAATTTACCGTCTGCTTATTCTAGAGGAGGTGACTATCCCTAGCCCTTTTTACCCCAGCTTTTCTAGTCCATGGCAAAAAAGTATCCGTATTTTTCTTAAAACAGGAGTGATTGCTGTTTTTCTGGTGTGGCTCTTTTATTTACAGGCGGTTAATTTTCGTTATGATCCTTACAAGCAGCCTGCGATAAAAGGCATTCCGGCTCTGCGGGGAAATTACGCCGTTACGGAATTTAAACACAACGGGCAGAATATTCCTTATTCTCCCCTTGATACACTGCGTTGGCAACAGGCTACCTTTGAGAATTGGACAACCCTCACCTTCAAAGTAAACCGGCCAGTGGATCTGGATCTTTCAAACGGAGGTGGATCTCCCATGCGAGACATTAACCGTACCTTTGAGCTTACCGGAGTCGGGGGTGGCCAACGCGTATACTATTACGAGGCTGATACCCTTCATCAGGTACTTTACCTTCAGGATAAAAATCGGGGGCGTCAGAATCGGGAAACGCGGGAAATCGAAGGCAAAGCGGCCAACACCAACCCGCCAATCACGGGCAGTTCATGGATTCCCCAAGAGGCATTAGCTGCCATTGGCTCCGAAGACGAGAAAATTCATCCCTTAGCTCGCTCCACCCGCCGCACCCGAGGCATGCTTACCGAAGCAGAACCCGAAACGGAGGATCGAGAAAAAGGAACTCGTCGTAATAGGATGGTTCTCCACTATCAGGCACTGGAAGGCGGCAAGCGGGTTATCCTAACCGGACTAGATGAAAAACGGGATTCTATCTACGTTATTCTGGACCGAATTCCTCGGAAATACCCCCTTTCCGAAAGTTCCCTCAAAGCAGGTTATTATGAGTAGAAAAACGTCCCTAATCTGGCTTATCGGCGGGTACTTCTTACTACCAGGCATGTTCATTCTGCTTAGTTTAAGTAATTTCACCTACCCGCTCCGTACCGGTAATAAGATTGCTACTGATACGATTTTTAAGCTGGGCCGACCCGCAACGGCTCAGGAACTGATTCGCTGGCCTTCGGCCATTCGTCCCGACGGCAGAGGTCTTCCGCCCGGCTCCGGTACTGCCCGGGCCGGTCAGTCCATTTATACTCAAAAATGTGCTGCCTGCCACGGGAAAACAGGTGTTGAAGGTCCCAACGACCGATTGGTGGCCGTAGACTCCTTACCAGCCAAAGCCATTGGCAATTACTGGCCTTATGCAACGACTGTCTTTGACTACATTCGCCGGGCTATGCCTTATAATTTACCTGGTAGTTTATCCGATCAGGAAGTTTACAGTCTAACGGCCTTCTTGCTGGAAGCCAACCGACTCATTCCAGCGGGCCAGGTGATGAATGCCCAGACCCTACCCAAGGTCCACATGCCCGCTCGTTCTAAATACATCCTCGATGACCGTCAAGGAGGGCCAATTATCCGTTAAATGCATGATGAAACTCATTGAAAGTCCTCATTGGTTACCTCAGAAAGTAAGTCGTCGAAAGCTTTTGGCCGGTACAGCCGCTCTGGTTTTAGCTCAGACACCGCTGGGCAAAACGGTTCAGGCAGCAATAAGCCACGAAGAAGTAACGGATCCGACCAAAATTCCCGGCATTCCCCCCGGGCAGTTGGGGAGCCGCTCTTCCTTCGAGAAAGTCCTTAAAAAGCCTTCGGATATTTCTTCAAGAACTCCACTCCAGAACTTATTCGGAACAATTACCCCCGCTGATCTGCACTTTGAGCGTCATCATGCCGGCGTGCCCACGATTGATCCCCTTAAACATGAACTTCTGGTCCATGGACTGGTTGAAAAACCTATGATCTGGACCGTAGCGGACTTGAAACGCTTTCCATCCGTAACCCGCATTTGTTTTCTGGAATGTTCTGGAAATTTTAGAAACGGAAACGCCAAGCTAAGTCCCCAGGATATTTGCGGATTAACTAGTCAGAGTGAGTGGACGGGCGTGATGCTCTCCACCCTGTTTCGAGCCGTGGGGGTAAAACCCGCCGCCAGCTGGTTTCTGGCAGAAGGTTCTGACGCGGCGGTAATGACCCGTAGCATTCCCCTCACAAAGGGCTGGCAAGACGCCATGATTGTATACGCTCAGAATGGCGAGGCCATTCGTCCGGAACAGGGATACCCCTTCCGGCTTTTTTTACCAGGCTATGAAGGTAATATGAGCATTAAATGGCTCCGACGCATCGAGCTCTCGGATGGCCCCTTTATGACCCGGGAGGAAACCTCAAAATATACCGAACCCGTGAAGGAAGGTCGTATTCGGTATTTTAGTTTTGACATCGATGCTCGTTCGATCATTACTTTTCCAGCCTATCCAGCCCACGTTGAAAAAGGCTGGATCGAAATTAGGGGCATTGCCTGGAGTGGACGGGGAAAAGTGATCCGGGTGGATGTAAGCACGGATGGCGGTAAACAGTGGCAAGTTGCCCGACTTAATGAGCCTATCCTGGACAAAGCACACACCGGATTTCGGCTACTGTGGCATTGGGATGGTACGGAAACGGAGATTCAAAGCCGGGTGGTGGATGAAACGGGATACCAGCAACCTACCTACCGGGAGCTGGTAGCTGCCCGGGGCAGCAAAGGAGGGTATCACTTCAATCCGGTTACGGGTTGGATTCTCAAACGGGATGGTCAGGTGCTATTAAGTGATTCGAACCAATGAGTACATCATACGACGCGGTAGTAGTCGGGTCAGGACCCAATGGGCTAGCCGCTGCAATTACGCTGCAACGAGCCGGACTTGCGGTACTCCTTATAGAAGGAAAATCCTCCTTGGGCGGGGGCCTAAGAACCGAAGAGCTCACCTTGCCGGGCTTTTGGCACGATATCTGTTCGGCAGTTCATCCCATGGCCGTAAGCTCTCCTTTTTTAAGTAGCTTACCCTTGCAATCGCTGGGCCTGGAGTATCTGTATCCAACGATTGCTGCGGCTCATCCCTTTGATAGGGGCCCAGCAGCAGCTTTGTTCTCCTCTATCTCTCAAACGGCACTCACCCTTGGAGCCGATCAGGCCCGCTACGAACGCTTCGCTTCTTTTCTGACTCAGGTATGGCCCCGCATTGCTTCCGATACGCTAGGGCCTTTACGAATACCCAAGCATCCGCTAGATTTCATTCGGTTTGGCCTCCATGCTTTTCCTCCTGTGACTTGGCTAAGCCGGCTGTTTCAAGCCTCTGCCGCAAAGGGGTTGTTAGCCGGAATGGCAGCTCATGCCATTCAACCCTTAACGAATTTAACCACTTCGGCCATTGGTCTGGTACTCCTCACAACTGGCCATCTTTACGGCTGGCCGATTCCCAAAGGCGGATCTTTCCGCATCGCCGAGGCTCTAACTGCGTATTTCAAATCCCTTGGCGGACAAATTGAGACCAATTTCTGCGTGCGTTCTCTGGAACAGCTACCAGCCAGCCGGGCGGTTTTGTTTGACCTCACCCCACGGCAGTTGCTACCCATCGCTGGTCACCGGTTTTCGTCTATTTACCGCTGGCAGCTGAATCGGTATCGTTACGGAATGGGCGTATTCAAAATCGACTGGGCTCTGGATGAGCCTATTCCCTTTTCCGATCCACTTTGTCGACAGGCCGGGACCTTACACCTTGGAAATACCATCGAAGAAATTACCTGGACGGAAGCTCAAAGTGCCCGTGGGCAACATCCAGAGCGACCATTCGTATTACTGGCTCAACCCAGCCTGTTGGATGCCTCGCGGGCTCCCAAAGGAAAACACACGGCCTGGGCGTATTGTCACGTTCCTAACGGTTCAACATTAGACCGCACTCAGGCCATCGAAAAACAGGTAGAACGCTTTGCTCCGGGATTTCGGGAACGGATTCTGGCCCGGCACGTCATAAATACCCAGGATTTTGAAGCCTATAACCCCAATTACATTGGCGGTGATATTAACGGGGGAATGCTTGATCTCTCGCAATTGTTCACACGACCCGCTTTACGTTATTCGCCGTATCGTACTTCCGCCAAAGGTCTTTACATCTGCTCGTCTTCTACCCCTCCCGGTGGAGGCGTACACGGAATGAGCGGTTATCATGCCGCCCAGCGGGCTCTAAAAGATATTTTTCATTCTTAACTCTTGTATATTCATATGACCAAACGCGTGCTCACCGAAGACTGGTCCGTCGTGGTCCTTGGTTTCCTTCTAATTCTACTGGCCATCGCCGGCTTTGCAGCTCCCATTCCTACGTACCAGTGGGATTCGGCAGGTGGGTTACTTCATTCGGTATTAAGTAGTAAAAACCTGTTCAGGATTTTTTACCAATTTGCCTATGTAACCTTATTCGCTTTTTTAGGCAATATCCTTACAGGTCAGGGGGCTAAAACCATCCTTGTCGTGTTTCCCTTCGTGTATATACTCACGATACTGGCCCTCATTACGGCAGGAAGTCAGGTGGTTCGTTCGCTGAACCTGGAAGCCGTCATTTTGAGCCTATCGCTGGGCTTGCTCATCAGCAATGTTTTTACCTTGCCTTCCTGGTTTCGTTCGGCATTAAAAGCGGAGTATTTTGTCAAGATTGGCCTGATCCTGCTGGGTACAACGGTCCTGTTTCCTGAACTGCTTAAGGCCGGTTCATTAGGCCTTATTCAGGCCCTGGTAGTTGTATTGTCCGTCTGGTATTTCGCGTTCTGGGTGTGCAAGCGACTGGGCATTGACCGGGAAATGAGCTTAATGCTTTCAAGTGCCGTTTCCATCTGCGGAGTATCAGCCGCTATAGCCACATCAGGAGCCATTGAAGGCGACTCCAAAAATTATCCTACGTCATTTCGCTCGTTCTCATTACGGCCATTCCCATGATGATTTTTATGCCCTATCTGGCTCAGGTATGGGGACTCTCACAGGAAGTAACTGGTGCCTGGCTAGGGGGTAGCATCGATACAACCGGAGCCGTCGTTGCCTCGGGTACGCTCGTGGGTGAGACCGCCCTTAAAATCAGTACGATTGTTAAGTTTTCTCAGAATGTTCTATTAGGACTGGCGGCCTTTGCCATTTCCATTTACTGGACTTATACCAACCATACTACCCAGGAAAAACCCACCGTAAGCCTTATCTGGGAACGCTTTCCTAAATTTGTACTGGGTTTTGTAGCGGCTTCGCTACTCTTTTCCTTTGGGCTCTCTACCGAAACAATTACCTCAGTCAAAAGTAGCCTTAAAAATCTCCAGGGCCTTTGGTTTGCCTTAGCCTTTACCAGCATTGGCTTAGAAACCCGTTTTTCGGAGCTTTTTTCCACCGGTGGTACCAAACCCCTGTATGCATTCTTACTTGCTCAGCTGTTTAATGTCGGCATTACCCTGCTGATTGCCTATCTGCTTTTTCAACCTGCTTAGCTCTACTTTTAACCTCTTTTATCATGGCTCGCATTGATCCTTTACCTATTGAGCAGACGCCCGCCGAAACGCTGACTGCCTACCAACACCACGTAGACGAGTACCAGGCCCGCATCACGAATATGAAAGCGACGCTGGGCCACTCTAAGCTGGCCTTTGAAGTTTATATGCAGTGGTATCCGCTGTACGATCGAGTGAAGGCAATTTTAGGTCAACGGTTAGCCTATTTATTCGCCTACAGCATTTCTTCGGGAAGCAATTGTCCTTTATGCAGCACGTTTTTCCGAAAAATCATTATCGATCACGGGGAATCGGTTGAGAACCTAACCCTAACTGAACAAGAACAGCTGATACTGGATTTTGGAACGGCCATTGCCAAACATCAAGGACACCTCAAGGGTGATTTATTTGACGCGATCCGGCAAACCTTTACCCTGCCTGAACTCGTAGAACTCATTGCCTTTGCCGGCCAGATGATTGCCACCAATGTTTTCAACAACGTTTTGGAAACCGACCTTGACGAATACTTGCTTGCTTACCTTCCAACTCCCCAATAGATATGGCTTCCGATTTAACCCATAAAGTTGCGTTTATCACCGGAGCTGCCCACGGCCAGGGCAGAGCCACAGCTTTGGCCCTCGCTCAGGAAGGCGTACACGTAGTAGCCTTTGATTTGGGTACCACCCTCTCCTATCCTGGCTATGCTTTAGGTACTCCAGATGAATTATACTCCCTGAAAGAACAGGTTGAGACGCATAACGTCCAGTTTCTCTCTTTTTTAGGAGATGTGCGGGATGATGAAGCCATTACGCAAGCGGTTGAGGAAACCATCCGGCTGCTAGGCCGGATCGACATTCTCTTCAATAATGCTGGTATCTGTGCTTATGGAGTTAGTCATGAGCTTTCAGAAGCCGAATGGGACACGATGCTGGATATTAATCTGAAGGGAGCCTGGCTGGTTGGTCGCCGCGTTATTCCCCACATGATTCATCAGCGATCGGGTGTCATTATTAATAATTCTTCCATAGCCGGGCTTCGGGGTATGAATCGCCTCAGTCATTATGCGGCTTCTAAATGGGGATTGACGGGCCTAACCAAGTCCTGGGCACTTGAACTGGCTCCGTACGGCATTCGAGCCATTTCCCTGCATCCCACGGGAGTGAATACACCGATGAATGACGGGCTAGCAGCCCTGGAAGGAGCAACTCCCCAGGAAATTGCAGAGCGTTCAGCGGGGAATCTCCTGCCTGTTCCCTGGGTAGAAGTAGAAGACGTCGCCCATGCCGTTGTTTTTCTAGCCTCCGAGAAAGCTCGCTATGTAACAGGCTCTTCTTTTATCATTGATGCAGGATTGTTAACCCGTTAACGCATGAGCAAAACCACTTTCTGGGAAAATTACCGGGATATTCTCTGCCTCTTACTCGGGATAAGTCTGGGGACTCTATTGGGAGTATGGGCGGGCCCCTGGCTGGTATGGATTAAACCAATTGGAGCTATTTTTTTAAATCTGCTGTTCTGCTCGGTTGTTCCCCTCGTCTTAGTCGCCCTTACCTCAGTCATTGCTCAACTCGAGGCCGGATCGGGCTACCTAGTGAGGGTAACCATACTGGTATTTGCTGGCACGACGCTGATGGCCGCGTTATTTGCACTGGGAGTCGTACCGTTTTTTCCGATCACCGATCCTATCGCTGCCCTGCCCGCCTCCACCCTACCGACTATATTACCCTTCTCCGAACAGATGGTTCAGTTGGTATCCGTAAGCGATTTTTATGAGCTTTTATCTAGGCGTAATCTACTGGCACTTCTGTGCTTTGCTATCTTACTAGGCACAGCAGTCCGGCAATCCGGAATAGCTGGTGAACCCTTTCGCAAGCTTCTTTTTTCAATCAATGAAGTATTGAAAAGACTGTTGACCTTACTCATGAAAGCTGCACCACTAGGCTTAGGTGCCTTTTTTGCTGATCAAATTAGTAGTCTGGGAAGCCAACTATTCACGCAATACGGCCAAGCTTTGCTGCTTGGGCATGGTCTTTGTCTGGCTTATTACCTGCTCTTTTTATCCCTGTATGCGATCCTAGGCGGTGGTCTTAGACAACTTAAGACGTACTGGCGATATAATCTACTGCCTTCAGCAACGGCTCTGGGTACTTGCAGTAGCATTGCCACCATTCCCGCAAATCTTCAGGCAGCCCAATTTATGGGTATTCCTGCATCAACAGCTCAGGTGGTAATTCCGCTTGGGGCTTCCATTCATAAAGAGGGTTCAGCGATTTCAGCAATCCTTAAAATCGTAGTGGCCCTTAGCATGGTTGGTTTATCGTTAGCTGATCCAGTCAGCATCTTCCTAGCTATTTTAATAAGTATGCTCGTCAGCATCGTAGAAGGCGGTATTCCCAATGGTGGATATGTAGGTCAACTGCTTATTGTGTCAGTCTATCAACTCCCACTGGAAGTATTACCGGTGTTGATGATCCTGGGCAGTCTACTCGACCCAGTAACCACCCTTCTCAATGCCACCGGTGATACTGCTGCGGGCTTACTCATTCAAAAGCTACTGCTCAGAAAATAAAACCAGGCGGTCCATACTACCTGATTTTATTTTCTGAGCAGTAGCTTAACGCCCTCTAACTGACTGTTTTGGTTCTTTATTTCCTACTAATTCTTCGAGTTTAGCCCCTAATTCTTCTCCTCTCAGATTACGTCCAACAATCACGCCATTGGGGTCAATCAGTACATTAGAAGGAATCGCCCGTACGCCATACAGTTTAGCTGGTGCACTATTCCAGTAGGCCAAGTCCGAAACCTGAGTCCAGGTAAGTCCGTCTTTTTCAATGGCTTTTAGCCACGCATCTTTCGATTTATCCAGCGATACCCCCAAAATAACAAAACCACGGTCTTTGTATTGAGCATATGCTTTAACCAGATTGGGGTTTTCCCGGCGGCAGGGACCACACCAAGCCGCCCAAAAATCAACGAGCAGGTATTTACCGGGATACAGATCCGAGAGCCGTACTTTTTTACCTTGCGGGTCTTCCGCTACAAAATCTTTAGCCTTTTGCCCAACCTGTACACTTTGAAGCGTAGCCACCAGTTCTCGTAACGTATTGCCATACTGAGTTCGCTGGAGAGATGGGGTAAGCAGAGCCAAATTCTGTTCAATTTGCTGCGGTGTCAGGCGATACGAAAACTCGCGGTATAACACGTAGGTCGGAACAATTGACCCTGGGTTTTCTTTAATAAAGTCACTGATTTGGACATCTTTTGTTTGTCGGTATTTCGCGTAAAGATCCTGTCCCTTCGATCCGGTAACGGTCGTATTTCGATAATATTTCGCACTATCCAGCCTGACTTGTAGTTGAGTATCCTGAGTCTCCAAAAACAAAAACTGATTGCCTTTGGTAGTATCCAGGGATATACCATACACTTCGGGCAGATCAAGCTGTGTTTTAAACGAAAAATGTCCATTCTGAATAGGAGCTGATTCCAGGGTATGAAAAAGCTTGTTATCAAACTTTTGCAGGTAAACTCTTCCCGTTGATAAGCCGACTGCCTCACCAATCAGGGAAACTGGTGTTTGAGCATATACGCCAATACTACCAGCCAATAGACCCATTACTAGTTGAAAACGTTTCATAGTTGTTTTTTGAATGTGAATAAAAGCAATGAAAATAAACGCTGTTTTATAATGGATAAAGTCTTTTATCTCCCTTGGCAATTACCCGTTCCAAAGCGGCCGCGTATTCGGAGGTCTTAGTAGAATCACCACGTTGTTTATATACTTTATACAACCCCCACAAGCCATTGGCAGTATTAGGATGACGTCTTAGCAATTCGGTATAAGCCTCAATGGCTTTATCGTACTGTCTGGCTTGTAGATGTATTTCTGCCAAACTAATTAATACGGGTCTGGCATAGGAAGGGGGTTCGCTATAGCCTAATTCGTCTTCTTTTTGTTTAGCTTTTTCAAGCAGTTTAATCCCAGCTGGATAGTTTCCCTGAGCACTTTTGATAAGCCCCTGTAGCTCCAGTGAAGCAACATTAAGATCATTAACCCGCCGTGTATTGATCACGTCGCTTTCAGCCTGTTGATGTACGTTTCGCCAAAGTGTAGCATCCAGAGCGTCTAAATGTTGTTGGGCTTCCGCTACTTTTTTTCGGCGAACAGCATCCATTCCAGCCGAAAAATGATACAGCCCTTCTTTGTAAGCCATCGCTTTGACCGAATAAAGACTATCATCGCCGGAGACGATGGTTTTTAACCGCTGGGCTGCCCGATCGTAATTTCCAAAGCAGATTTCCATTTTTGCAGGAGCCAGAATGCCCTGATAAAAGAAGCGTCCCTCATATTTCCGCTTACGTTCTTTACTAGCGGGCATAGTACTTAATTTTTCAGCATAGTACAAAGCCGTTGCATAACGTCCATCTTCGGCACAGTTAGCCAATAGGTAATTCAAGTTATGAATGTAGTTCCAAGTATCGACCTCCTGAATCCCCTGTTCTTTCATGTATATGGAATCCACCGCTACGGAAGCTTTGAATGCATCATAGGCTTTTTGATACTCCCCGAGTTTATAATAGACGTGTCCGGGCATGTGTACAAGGTGACTTGACCCATAGCCTATTTTTGGTAAAAGTTCGCAACTTGCAAGAGCTTCCTGAGGGCAGCAGTTTTCCTTTAAGTGAATCCAGTAATGATGCACTCCGGCATTCTGAGAATGTGATTTTAACAAATCCCGTAAAAGAAATTCCGCGTATAGGGTTCCTTCTCTGGGTTGTAGGGAAAGATCATACCCTGCCATTTTACTTAAAGCCAGAAAAAGTTTAGCATCTACATCCTCTGGAAACTGATGAACCAACTGTTCTAGAATCCGCTCATATTCTTTTTTTCCACCTGATCCATCGCGAGCTAAAATAGCTTCTGCGTATAATCGCTCATGAGGAGTTGCGGTCTTGTGTAATGCTTTAATTTTTCGAATGGCTCTACTTCGGTCATGAGCAAAATCGTCGCCTTCCATAGACCCAATAGCACTGTAAATTCCCCAGTAGGGCATAATAGCAGTGGAATCTAATTCAGAAGCCCGCTTGAAAGCCCGAAAAGCTTCAAAATCCCAGAAACTATGCAGCAAAGCGACTCCTTGACTGAAATACGCCTGAGCCTGTGTGGATTGGGTAATAATTTTTAGTTCTGATGTGCCAATACCTTGCAGTAAATGGGGAGCAGGTAAATTATGAACGTATACTGCTTCCTGGCGATAAGCCTGAATATGACTCAGGTGATCGTGATTAAAACTACGTCCTTCAGGGTCGTGGTGATCATCGTGGTAAACTCGCTGGCCTAATACTGGCAAAGCGACAAAAAAAAGAAAGCAAGAATAGATTCGTTTCATTTGCGAGAATAAAGACAGGTACCAATGAATATTCCAATACGCCGCAAATTAACTTATAATCTATTTAATCTATAAATTAAATAGATTATAAATTCTGATTTTTTGAGAAAAAACTTTATAAAGCATACAATAGCCCCTCCTTTTCTAAATATTGTTGTATAGTAGTGGCTTCCCAGACAAGCCGTTCCATTACCTTACCTTCGGTAGACAAAGACGCTCTACTCGATCCCACATCGGTTGTATCCTATCCACTGGCTAAATTCCCATCTAATATATAAGATGGGTTAGTTGAAGGCTTGTATCCAAAATACCAACTAAATTGTTCTACCAATTTAGTTAACGAAAGCCCCACATACACACAAGTATTTGATAGTAAGACCATTACAAAACGTTCAAAGAACTTAATAGAAGGTTCAATATCTTGCATAGTTGAATAAGGCTTTCTGAGACTAGCATTAGTCGGAGTTCTTATCAAAAAAACAATTCCATTATTCTATTTAATGGTTTTCGGCTTAATGGTTTTCGGCTTAATGCGTTTTTGTCATGGTATTAGGTACTGCCAGCGTGAACGTCGCCAGATTTTCTTTTACTTCTTTAGGCTGATTAAGATTCTGTTCCTCTACAGTTGCAATTGTTACGATATTCAGATCAGGGTTAGCCTTTTTGAGATACCAGTATATGCCTTCAAAATTCTGGCTATGGTAAGACCCGTTAAAATGCAGGAAGATATGCCCCTTTTTCCAGTTTTGAAGAATAAAATGAGCCATAGTCGCGTCTTTAACCGCCTGAGCATTTGCCATATTTTCGGCGGACATGCCTCCCATATTGCCAGAGCCGTGCATTCCTCCCATTTTCATCATTTCGGCGTAGCCAGGTAAGTTCAGATCAACGGTTATCGGAAGCGGGGCAATATTTTTCTTAGCATCATCTGATAAGTCTGTCAATCCGGTTAAGCCTTTTTTTGAAACTATGCTGGCGTAACGCCGTGGAATGTTTGTAGCGATAAACGATAGCTTATTATCCTGGGCAAAATCAACCAGTGGTTTATAATCCGTTTTGTAATTCGTCCACACCTTCGACTCACTTTCCAGTTGTTGAGTGGTAATGCGTCCTTGCGTGTATTCACTCAAAACCAGCTGATTATCAGCCTCAAACATTTCAGCCCCAAGCACCAGTTCCTGCTTTTTAGCCGCGTAGAGGTCTTTGGTAAGCTCTAATTGCAGCCAATGACTAATAGGGTTATTGTGTAACTCTCCGAATAAGACAATATCCGCTTTTGATGCTTTCTTCACTAACTCTTCGTATGAGCCTGGCTTGGCTTTCTGGTTAAAAATAAGGTAGGCAGGTTTGTCGATAAATGGTACGAAGAGTAGAACTAAGACTAAAAAGCTTTTCATGGAAAGGATTATGGTAGTTGTAGAAGACAAAGTAACCCGCCAAATTTGAGAGTTAGTTAATGCCCGCCCGATTTTATTCCTTCCGTTCGAACAAAAAGCAAACTTCACTCCTTTTCATACCAATTTTTGGATAATATTCCACCGCTTTAGGAGCCGCCAGTAAAATCAGAGTAGCCTTGGTACCTCCTGCTTGATAGGTTAAGTCTACCAGTCTTTTACCAATGCCTTGGTGTTGGTAAGCCTCATCTACTGCCAGATCAGACAAATATGTACAAAAGCTAAAGTCGCTTAATGCCCGAGAAACCCCTACCAGTAATTCACCATCCCAGGCAGTAATCAGTACGTTAGCATGATCAAGCATGGCTTGCATACGGGCCAAATCGTCAACAGGTCGGCGTTCGGCCAGTGTTGAACGTGATAAAACATCCACAAATTCGGAAGCATTGATCTTTCTTTCGGAAGAATAAACAATCATTTGTAATGTGAAGATTAAATGGAACGTTTTCCGTTAATATGGTTTTTCAAATGTACACTTTTAGCCCAAAAGCGAACCATCGGGTTAGTCATCTGGTTTAGGCATAATACTTCCTTAAAACTATGTCTACACAAACTATTTCTATCTTAACTGAACGTATCCATCCAGCTTACACCTACGAGGCTTACCGGAATTTAATTGATGACTTGCTTGCCGAAGGCAAAACCACCGGGCCAAAGCAGTCGGAAATGTACACGAAATACACGCAATTGAATGTCCAACGCATGCAGCCAGTTACATACCTAACAGTATGCAAAAGATAAAACCTTAACCACCCAGGCCGAGCGGACTACTCTTTTACAAACACTTCTTTTATCAATAATTTTTGTCTTGAAGTAGAGGTTCTTTTTTGAAATGATCTGTATTTATACCTATTCATTACAAACTATAAATCAACACTTTACAAATACTAAACTAAAATTAACTTTAACTTAAATCAAAAGATAAAATATTGTAAATTGTTTAGTTCTCTCTATTTTTGAGAGCATGATTAGCCGCTTTAAAAAGGCTTTGCACATAAATTATTATGATACGATGGAGCAGTAAGCGACTGATTGTCAATATTATACTATTCGGGATTTTTCTACTTTCAGCATACTACCTTTGGTTTCCTCCCATTTGGCAGTGTCAGACTATTTCATTCAGAGGCTATACTGAAGTTGCTAATAATGTTTACGTTAGCAATGAATTTAATACTGTTTCCAGGGATTCACTGATTCGCCTTATCAACGAATCACATAAAAGAATTCGTTCTTTCTGGGGAGATCAACGCGGCGAAGCTACGCTCATTGTCTGTTCCAGCCCTGCCAATTACCACGATTTTTGTTTATTAAATGAAGGCCCTGGGTGTAGTCTGGGCACACCAACGGGTTCATGGATCATTATT
Organism: Siphonobacter sp.; assembly: GCA_047605205.1. Classification (GTDB taxonomy): domain Bacteria; phylum Bacteroidota; class Bacteroidia; order Cytophagales; family Spirosomataceae; genus Siphonobacter. The sequence goes on along the minus strand of JASGGE010000035.1, from coordinate 12,921 downwards.
AGCCCCGAAGGCCTTAATGTAGATGTCATTGCTCATGAGATGTGCCACGACGAAATTTTTGCCCGCTTAGGCTGGATGAAGGCGAAATCGTCATTACCTCAATGGTTTGATGAAGGTTTAGCCCTTATGGTCGATTATCGTTATACTGATCCTGATTCAGCCCGGCGTTATCTTAATTATCTTCAACATTGGGATGTACTCACCAAACATGGTAAAATTGGCCCTAAAATTGACGAAATTGGAACGGTGGCGGGCTTTTTTGGGGTACAACGGGGTCAGGCCAATCCGACCCGTACAGCTCAGTCGTATGTAACAGCCGGAATGGAAGTTTCACGTTGGTTAGGGTTAGTTGGGCAGCCTGGTTTGTTACGACTGGTACAGCAATTACGCGATGGACATAGCTTCGATACGGCCTACCGTGAAACCGAACAGTATCATCGTCCCAAATTTTGAGTAATTATTCACTTCGTAACCCATCATATAGCTCTTGATTCGTAATCAAAAGCTAGAAGATTCATATGAAAATAGCCCTGAATGGTCGTCCACTGACTAATTCCACCAAACCTGCCATCCAAGCCTTATTAGGTGAACTGGCACGACGCGGTGCCGAGGTACAGATTTATGAAGATTATCAGAAGAATATTAGCGAACTAGGCATCATCCATCCTTTCACTTCTACCTATAACAGCCGAAATAATTTATTTGATGCCGATTTTGTGTTTAGCATTGGCGGAGATGGCACCCTGCTCGAAACCGTTACGCAGGTGGGTGAACGAAACATCCCCATTGCTGGGGTCAATACCGGACGGCTTGGATTTCTGGCAACCATTAATCCCGACGAAATCGCCCAAACCTTTGACTGGCTGGAAAATAACCAATATTCACTGGACGAACGGGTATTGCTACATGTAGAGAATGACCGTGATGTATTTGAAGGCATTAATTTTGGTTTGAATGATTTCGTAGTAACCAAAACAGATCGTTCTTCCATGATTGTTGTACATACCTGGCTAGATGGGGAATTTCTGAATTCATATTGGGCAGACGGCCTTGTAATCTCTACCCCAACCGGCTCTACAGGTTATTGCCTTAGCGTTGGAGGCCCAGTAGTATTACCCCATACCAATAATTTTATCATCGCTCCTATCAGCCCGCATAACCTTAACGTACGTCCGATTGTGGTTAATGATAGCAGTCGAATTGAAATCAGTGTAGAGAGCCGCAGTAAAAATTGCCTTGTTTCGTTAGATTCCAGATCAAAAGTGGTAGACGACTCCATTCGCTTTTGTGTACGAAAAGAAAAATTTGCCGCCCAACTCATCAAAATAAAAGGCGATACTTTTCTGGAAACCCTCCGCAGCAAATTAAATTGGGGGCTGGACATTCGAAATTAAATGGAGTTTTTAATAACTAGTGACGACTCATATACCAAATTGCAGAAGAAAGCGTTTGAACATTGATTATTACTAAACGACCCCGAATTAAACGTGCTATGCAAAAGGGCATTTTTATTTTATCTTTATTCCTTGCTCTAGTTGGAACTGAGTCAGTTAGGGCCCAATACCGTTTCTCAAAAAGTACAAGACGTACTAATAAATCACTTTTTGAACCTTATTCGAGTGTTTCTTTTGGAGTAGGTACTGCTAATTATTATGGAGAGCTTTCGCCTTACCATGATCCTATTAACTCTACTTTTTATTTAATGCGATGGAATGTAGGAGGAAGTTATACAAGACATTTTACTCCACGTTTAAGTGGGCGTGCCTCATTAGCACTTGCACGATTATCCGGAGATGACTATACTTTCTCTAAAAACAAACCCGAGTATTATTATAATTATATTCGAAATCTTCATTTTCGAAATGATATAAAGGAACTTTCTTTTACCGGTCTTTATAACCTAATTCCTGAAGGCCGTAATTTCAAAAATCGCCCTCAGATAATGCCTTACGTTTTTGCAGGCATTGCTGTCGTTGCACATAATCCCAAAGCCCGCACACCTGTAGACATGGGCAATGACTGGGTGAGCCTACAACCACTCGGAACCGAGGGGCAAGGAAGGCCTGGCTATGCCAAACCTTATTCTCGTATTACTGCGGCAATTCCCTTTGGCTTAGGTATTAAATATAAAGTCAATCAACGTTGGGATGTATCAATAGAAGCAGGAATTCGGTTCACATTTACTGACTATATTGATGATGTAGGTGGCTCAATGGCTGATCCCAATGATTTAATTGATAACCCTACTGCCCTAGCCATGAGCAACCGCAGTTTAGAAGCAACTGCAGCTCGTAAAGGAGGCGATCGTACAGCCACCGTCCGACAATATTTGATTGATAATTTTGGTTATCCAAACGACCCTAATTTAAATCCTTTCAGTACGGCAATACCAGGATACTCTGCAAAAGGTGATGCTAGAGGTGGCGGTAGTAATGATGTCTATGTTCTTACTGCTTTTCATGTACATTATACCCTGCTACCAAAAATCAAGTGCCCCCCAACCCGTTAGTCTAGTCATTACCTTATCAGGTTCTATTTTTCATGTTTAGAAGACTTACCATTCTAGTATTTCTCATTTGTCTATGCAAGACAATACCTCTACTTGCCCAAAAAATTGAATTTGGTGCCGGAGCAGGCATGATGCACTACAAAGGAGACATAGAACCAGCTCTTCATGTAATGGCAGCTAAACCAGCGGCAAACCTTTTTTTCAGATATAATGCATCAAAGGCTTTATCGTTGCGAGCTTCTTTCACAGGAGGCCGCATCTATGGTAGCGAAGTACATAGCTCAGATGTATACCAGCAAAATCGGGGTATTATTTTCGGAACGCGAATCATGGAAGGAAGTGCTGACCTTGAATATAACTTTTTAGATTATCAATATGTTCGGCAGAGACCTCGTAACTGGTCACCTTATGTTTTTGCGGGATTAGGATTTTTCAATTTTAAACCTGACCAGATACCCTCCGCTTCCTATCGAAAAAATGGACTATCCATTCCCTTCGGAGCTGGCATCAAATGGCAAATAAAATCACCCTGGAGTATTGGTATTGAGTTTGGAACTCGTAAAACCTGGACTGATTATCTGGATAATTATGCGGCAGCTCCTCAGAAAGATTTATATTACTATTCCTGCCTCTCGATCAGCTATACAATTCTGAATATTATTTGTCCAGAATAAAAGCCTTCTCCTCATCAGGCTAAAAACTAATCTTAAATCCTTACTTTTGCGTTTCAGAACCTGTAAGGTCCCTTACAGGTTTTTTGTATCAGAGGATGAAGGAAACCATCAATAAAGGCAATCTCCCCCGCCATGTCGCCGTTATCATGGACGGAAACGGCCGTTGGGCAAAGCAAAAGGGCATGTTAAGCCGTATTTTCGGTCATCGACATGCCATCAAGGCCGTTGAAGAAGTTGTTGAAGGCTGTGCAGAGTTAGGCATTGGATATCTGACTCTATACACTTTTTCAACAGAAAACTGGGGTCGACCAAAAGAAGAGGTAAACGCTTTAATGGAACTTTTTGTACAGTCCATTGCTGAGCAAATGCCTAAACTTCTGAAAAACAACATCCGATTGTTAGCCATAGGAGCAATTGATACCTTACCTGGCAATTGTCAGAAAGACTTAACGGAAGCGATTGAACGAACCCGGCATAATACTGGGTTATCGCTAGTATTAGCTTTAAGCTATAGTGGAAAATGGGAGATTACAGAAGCCGTACGTAAACTATCTAAAGCCGTAGAAGAAAAACAATTGCAGGTTGAAGACATTACGGAAGAACACATCGCCAATTCGCTTGCTACAACTGGAATTCCCGATGTTGACTTAATGATCCGTACGGGTGGAGATCGCCGAATCAGTAATTTTTTACTGTGGCAACTGGCCTATGCTGAATTGCATTTTACGGATATTTTCTGGCCTGATTTTCGGCGGGAACATTTGTACAAAGCCCTATTAGATTACCAACGTCGGGAACGACGATTTGGAAAAACAAGTGAACAACTTAAAGCCTAACAGATAGTATTTCTAATTCCCTTTCAGAGCTTCCCTCAATATACTCTTGATATAATTAGAAATTGATGAATTAATCCATGAGAAAGGTTTTCCTTTTAGTTCTTCTTATTCTGCCCTTTTTATCGTACAGCCAGGCTCGTGTAGGTCTAGGCGGGCAACCTGCTGCCACTCAGTCGTCGCATGATATTGATTATACTCAACCTAAAGAGTACATCATTAAAGGCATTACTACCAGTGGCACCAAGTTCTACGATGCAACTTCTCTGATTTCAATCTCAGGATTACGCGAAGGAGACAAAATTATTATACCAGGTATCTCGATCTCCAGTGCAGTGAAGAAGTTGATGGATCAGGGCATTCTGGAAGATGTTGAAATAACCGCTACCAAAATTGAAGGTGAGAATATCTGGCTTGATATTTACATGCGGGAGCGGTCTCGTTTATATAAAATCAATTTCACAGGTATTCGTAAAGGAGAGCAGGATGCTCTAAATGACAAAGTTAAACTGATTAAGGGAAAAATTATCAATGAAACCCTTATAAAGAATACCCAAACTACCGTCAAGAAACACTTTGTGGAAAAAGGGTTCCTGAATGTGAGTGTAAAGGTGCGTCAGCTGGCTGGTGACTCAACCCTAGGGAATAATGCGGCGTTGATAGTCAATATCGTAAAAGGCCCCAAAGTAAAAATTCATGAGCTAGCGTTTGACGGGCGTGAAGCTTTACCGGAAGCTACGGTACGAAATAAATTAAAAAGTACGAAGCAGATGCGATTTGGCCGGGTATTTACCCCCTCTAAATTTATTCCTAAAAAGTACGATGAAGATAAAGAAAAGCTTATTGAGTTTTACAATAAAAAGGGCTATCGCGACGCACGAGTAGCCCTTGACTCGGTATACTCACACGACCGAAAGACCGTTGATGTTTACATGCAGCTCGAAGAAGGTAAGAAATATTATTTCCGCAACATTACCTGGCAAGGCAATTACCTGCACTCCGACTCATTATTATCAGAAATTCTGGGAATTAAGAAAGGGGATGTTTATAACCCGGAAGAGCTTCAAAAACGCTTACAAGGTAGCCCTGGATATGACGTTTCTTCTCTCTATATGGATGCCGGATATTTATACTTCGGTGCCAATCCAGAAGAAACCGCTATAGACGGAGATTCAATTGACATCAATTTCGACATAACAGAAGGCAAACAGTTTACCATCAACAAAATTATTCTGAACGGTAACACGAAAACCTCCGATCAGGTAGTACTTCGGGAAATTCAAACGCTTCCTGGACAGAAATTCTCCAAAACAGCCGTTGTAACTACTCAACAGGAATTAGGCCGTCTGGGTTATTTTGATGCTGAGAAAATTGGCATTCGCCCCATTCCCCACTCTGATTATACCGTAGACATTGAGTACACCGTAGAAGAAAAAGCTTCTGACCAAATTGAATTATCCGGTGGCTGGGGTGGTTATATTGGCTTTGTTGGAACATTAGGGGTTGTCTTTAATAACTTTTCTGCCCGTAATATTACCAATCCTCGTGCCTGGCGACCATTACCTTCAGGCGATGGACAAAAGCTGGCAGTACGGTTCCAGGCCAATGGTAAACAATTCCAGAATTACTCTTTATCGTTCACTGAACCCTGGCTAGGCGGCAAAAAACCTAACTCATTTTCATTCAGTATAAACCGTCAGATTTATCGCTTATACAGTAGTTCCTATAGTAATTACAATAACTATGGTTCATATTATGGCCTTGGTTACTCAAATTATTCATCCCTTGGAACTGAAACAGGGCACTTTAATACAACTGGGGCTTCGGTTAGTTTAGGAAAACGCTTACGCCGACCCGATAACCGATTTGGACTAAACCTAGCATTATCGTACATGCGATATGATTTCGAGAACTATCCGGTTTTAGTAACAAACTGGGCTTCTGGATATGCTAATAATATCTCTTTCATTACAACGTTAACTCGTTATGATTTAGATAACCCACAGTATACTCGTAAGGGGTCTTCTATTTCGGTATCGGCAACGTTAACGCCTCCTTACTCCTTGTTCCGCAAAAGTGATTGGACGCGAGTAGAACCACAAGACAAATATGGTTTCCTGGAATATCATAAATGGATGATTGATATGGCTTGGTATGTACCACTTACTGGTAAGCTGGTATTCCATACACGAGCTCACATGGGTTTCTTAGGAGCGTATAATGGTAGTATTGGTATCATTCCAATGGAGCGTTTCGTACTAGGGGGCTCCGGTTTATCGGGTCAGGGGCAGTTTGCTATTGCTCAGGATATCATTGGGCTGCGTGGTTATGATGACCGCAACGTACGTTATGACCCTACTCGTTCCTACCAGGGAAATGGCGGGGTTGTGTATAACAAGTATGTAATGGAATTACGTTACCCCATTTCACTAAATCCATCAGCAACCGTATTCGTGTTGGGTTTTATGGAAGCCGGAAACAACTGGGATAGCTATAAATATTTCAATCCGTTCGATTTAAAACGTTCCGCTGGTGTTGGTGCCCGTATCTTTATGCCTGCCTTTGGTATGATTGGTATCGACTACGGATATGGTTTTGACCGAAACGTAGGCCCCCAAGGCATCCAGGCAGCAGGGAAAGGACAATTCCACTTCACGATCGGCCAGCAAATCCGTTAATGACTATTTAAAACGATTTTGTCTATTATTAAACAGCCCTTAATATTCTTTAACTCGTGAGAATCAGCTTATTTTTTCTATTTTTGCCGTTCCTTTTACAGACCAGCTCTGTTTGGGCTCAGCGATTTGGATACATCGACTCCGAGTATATCGTGAGTAAAATGCCAGAGTTTCAAAAAATCAACACTGAAATGGAACGCTGGACACAGGCAAAAACAAAGGAAATTTCAGACAAACACGCGGAAATTGAGAAACTCGAACGCTCTTATAAAGCTGAAGAACCACTGCTCACCGAAGCAATGAAGCAGCAGCGTCAGGAAGAAATTGAAAAGAAAGAAGCCGCTGTTAAAGAGCTAAACAATCAGATTTTTGGCTATAACGGACAATACCATCAACGCCGTAAAGATGCCTTAAAGCCCGTTATGGATGAGCTTTACAGAGCAATGGACAAAGTGGCAAGACAAAAACAGCTTCGCATGCTCTTCGATAAATCTTCCGCCGGACTAAGTATACTCTATACCGACCCCCGGGATGATTATTCCGATTATATTCTGGAAGAACTAGGCATTGACCCGAAAGCCACTAATCAGGCAAACCCCAATCAAGCAAATACCCCAACGCAAAAACCAAAGTCTAAGCAGTAATTAATTCAAAAAATGAAAAAACAACTTTTTGCCGTTCTGACCGCAGTTGCCCTGGCATTCGTAGGAATGAGTGCTCAAGCCCAAACGATCAAAATTGGCTATACCGATATTGATGTATTGTTAGCAGGTCACCCTAAATCAAAAGCCGTAGAAGCTGAGTTGAACACCCGAAGCACACAGTATCAAAACCAGATACAGTCCCTGCAAAAAGATTTTCAGGATAAGTATGCTGTTTATCAAAAGGGGCAGGGAACAATGTCAGACGTAATCAGAGCTGATAGAGAAAAAGAATTGCAAGGTATTCAGGAACGTGTTCAAACGCTTCAGCAAAATGCTCAGAAAGAATTATCTGATAAACAACAACAATTGTTACAGCCTATTCTGACCGAGATTGACAACGCAATTAAGGCAGTTGCTAAAGAAAATAACTATACATTTATTTTTAGCAGCTCAATCAGTATGCAACTTAATCCAGTGGTATTGTATGCTGATCCTTCTACGGAAGTTACTGATTTGGTCTTCAAGAAAATGGGTATTGATCCCGAAGCACTGAAGAAAGCAGCCGCTCAACAAGCGGCACCTAGTACTACTCCTGCAACTGGAGCACCCAAAACGACTACTCCTAAGAAAAACTAATCGTTTAATGCAGTTACAAAAAGCCAGCCTGAAAGCTGGCTTTTTGTTTTCCCATACCCTATTTCTCTTATTACTGTTATCCTCAAAGGTCAGAATGAATTAAAATTCTTCAACATAAAAAAGCCCGGCAACTTCAGTTTGCCGGGCTTTTATGCGTTTTATAGATCTGTGTTTTCATCTTTTTCTGCGGAAACCTCCGTTGGATCTGGCTCGGAGGAGGAAAGATCTTCCGGCTTTTTCTGATTTTCATTAAAAAACCTCGATTGGAAAATCAGGATAAATACTACTCCTAAAAAAATGGAAGCATCTGCAATATTAAATACCGGACTTGTGTAATAGGAGCCTCCCCAAACGGGTATCCATTCTGGTAAATACCCTTCCCAGGGATTTAATAAAATCATATCAATTACCTGGCCATGAAACCACGGAGAGGGAGCATCGAAAGGTGCATTTCCGAGTAAGATGCCGTAGAAAGTCGAATCAATCACATTCCCAATGGCACCTCCCAAAATAGCTGCAATACACCACAATAAGCCATCTGGAGCTCCTTTAAAAGCCAAACGTGCCAGGTACCAGCCAATCACAACCATGGCCACCAATCGAAATAAGGTTAAAATTAGCTTACCGTACTGATGCCCCAGCTGCATACCGAAAGCCATACCCGGATTCAATACATAATGGATACTAAACCATTTACCAATTACTGGGATGTCTTCTCCCAGATACATGTTGCGATGGACTAAATACTTAACCGTTTGATCAAGTATGATTACGAACAGGGTCAATAAAAAAAACTTAATGGGATTCTTCTTCATTCAATCAATATAGATTTACCAGAAAACGTATAATGGTTTAGATTGTTCAGGTCAGACAAAAAAACGCGATACACTCTCACGCAAAGGTAAGCAGCTAATACAAAAAATATCCCCTTCGGTTTCGAAGGGGATAGTATTAATTTGTTTTAACATTTTTTCCCTTACGAGCCTTTCGCAAACGAGCTCGTTTACGACGGACAAATTCCTTCTTAATCAACATATATTCCCGGCTGGCCTGACCTGCTACGGAAGTATTTTCTTCTGCCCGACGAAATAAATACGGCATTACGGCTTCAACAGGGCCATAAGGCACATATTTAGCAACGTTGAAGCCTGCTTTTGACAAGTTATAGCTGACGTTATCGCTCATCCCAAATAACTGAGCAAACCAGAAATGGCTGTCATTATGAGCAATTTTATATTTTTCCATCAGTTCAGCCAGAAGCAAACAGGAATATTCATTATGCGTAGCCAGGCAGAGGGAAATTGCATCCCGATTTTGAATGCACAAAGCTAAAGCTTTATTATAGTCCCGATCTGTTTGTTCTTTTGTAGCATGAATAGGATCACAATATTCCATTTCATGAGAACGTTGACGCTCTTTTTCAATATAGGCTCCGCGTACAAGTTTTACGCCCAGAGCATATTGTTTTTCACGAGCTACTTCAATTGCTTCTTCCAGGTGATCGTAACTTTCTATACGATACATTTGGTACGTATTCCAGACGATGCATTCCGCCCGATTATACTTTTCCATCATTTCGTATGTCAGGGCATCAATAGTATCCTGAATCCAGGTTTCTTCGGCATCTACAAAAATCCGTACATGCTTTTCTGCTGCAGCCTGGCATAACGTATTCATTCGAATCCGCACACGTTCGTACGCTTCAGATTCTTCTTCAGACAATTCTGATCGGTTCTGGACTTTCTCCAAAAGCTCAGAACTGGCAATACCTGTTACCTTAAAAACTGAAAATGGAATAGCCGGGGTTTGGGAAGCTTTCTGGATGGTATTTAAAATTTCCTGAACCGTACCATCAAAACTTTTTTCACTGTCTTCTCCTTCTACAGAGTAATCCAGAATGGTACCAATATGGGCTTTCTCAAGATGGGCGATGGTATTGGTACATCCTTCAATGGTTTCACCTCCACAGAAATGCTCAAATAATGTGTTCCGAACGACCCATTTAATGGGAAATTTAAGCATGAGGAACAATTTGATGAAAAAGGTACCTATCTTTACAAGCCAATTTCGGTTCATGGAAGCGAAAATGGTGTACGTTTTTTTGAGCTGCCAGTCAGATTGATTCGCAAAAGCTACTGACGTATCATCGAACGAAAGTCGCGATTCAGCCTGTTGTCGTTTCGAAACTCGCAGAGTATCCGTTTTAGGCATGGAAAGAGAACCGTTAATAAAAGCTTAGTTGTTCGTTGCTGTACTAATCGATATGTTCCGTGAATTTAAATAAAACTTCACAAAAAAGAATTTTTATCGATTCAATCATATCGCCGGGTTACCAAAATTTTACTCGAAATGAGCTAGTGTTCTGATTCTTAAGGCGGTTACGAAAAGCGGATGCAAATGTAATAGTATTCATACTTTAAAGTTATAACCAAGTGCTCTTTTTTTAGAATATTTTATTAATTTTAAACATCTAAATAGCTTTTAATCAACAATTTATGATGTAGCAATAAAATAACATTTGGTTAAATCACGCCTTTTCATCATAAAAAACTACTCCCAGGTTTTTTCAACAAATAAACGCTTACAAATTAACGATTTACAAGATGAGTGCGACGCTGGATATTGTGCCTTTACAGGAGTGGATCAACACCAATGGTAAGCCCTTGATGATTGCAGGTCCATGTAGTGCAGAAACAGAAGATCAGGTTCGGGAAACCGTTTCCCAAATTGCTAAAGAAGGTTTTGCCCACGTGATTCGGGCGGGTGTATGGAAGCCCCGGACACGCCCCGGTAGCTTTGAAGGCATGGGTGAAGCTGCATTACCCTGGCTGGTCGAAGCAAAAAAAGAAACAGGTTTACCCATTGCGGTTGAAGTAGCCACCCCTGAGCACATTGAGCTAGCTCTTAAATATGGTATTGATATCCTTTGGATTGGTGCCCGCACAACGGTAAACCCCTTCAATGTTCAGGAAATTGCCGATGCTCTGAAAGGAGTAGACGTCCCTGTATTAGTTAAGAACCCGGTTAACCCTGATCTGGCTCTGTGGATTGGGGCTTTCGAACGGCTACAGAATTCAGGCCTGAAAAAACTGGCGGCCATTCACCGTGGTTTCTCTAACATGCAGGAAACGAAATACAGAAATTCTCCAATGTGGCAAATTGCTCTTGAACTGAAACGTCAGGTGCCTAATCTGCCTATTATTGGTGACCCTAGCCACATGGCTGGTAAGCGTGCGTATCTCGCAGAATTGACTCAGCGTTTCCTTGATTTGAACTACGATGGCCTCATTATCGAAACTCACCGTAATCCGGACGAAGCCTGGTCTGATGCTTCACAGCAGTTAACACCTGCCGCCTTGGGCGAAATGTTACGACAATTACAAGTCCGGAAGGCCGATTCTCCTGATACGCTCTACCATAGCCATATGGATGAACTTCGGGCGAAAATTGATAACATTGACCGTGAATTGCTGGAAGTATTAGCAACTCGTATGGCTATCGTTGAGAAAATGGGTGAATACAAACGTGATAACGGTGTAACTATTTTCCAAATTGATCGCTGGAAACAAGTACATGCTTCTCGTGCTCAAATGGCCAATAAACTTGGTTTATATGAAGATCTGGTAGAAGACCTGTACCGTCTGATCCACGAAGCATCTATTCGTAAACAAACTGAAGTAATGAATTCCGTTTCACAATCGTGATCATTACTTAGCTATTTATACGAAGAGGTCGCTTCTAGAAGCGACCTCTTTTTTTGTAACTATTTTTAAAAATACATCCGTTTGTTGACCCAATTCACAACTGAGTAAGCTTTTTATTATTTCTTTTGCTTTTCTTCCGTATTCAAAAACTACGGAACAAGATGTTCCCCAATGGATTCCATAAAAAGTGACCCGTTTGCTGCCTTACGATATCGTGAATTTACATTCTTTGGTATTGGCAGTTTCTTTTTCACTACCGCCATTCTTATTCAGGAAGTTGTTTTAGGCTATGAAATTTACCGTGTTTCGCACGATCCGCTGGCTCTAGGATTGGTAGGTTTGGCTGAAGCCATTCCCTATATATCACTAGCTCTGTTTGGTGGGCATTATGCTGATCGATATGATAAAAAGAAGATCATTCTGATTAGCCTACTCGTAATCATTACGGGATCTTTCATCCTGCACTGGGCAACCCTACCCGCTACCAGAGCTTTACACCCGGATAGCTTTCTTCTAACTATTATTTACAGTGTGGTTGCTCTGATTGGGTTTGCCCGAGGATTTTACAGCCCTGCGGCTTCTTCATTAAAGGCTTTTCTTACCCCACGGGATGTATACCCTAATGCTACTTCCTGGTATAGTACGTTCTGGCAGGCCGGGGCTATTCTTGGCCCTGGCCTGGCGGGTTTTCTATATGCCTGGCTAGGCATGGCCGGAACAATGTGGGTAGTTATTGCTGCTTTTGGTGTGGTATTGGTTCTTTTTTCCTTTATCAAACGGAAACCCGTACCAGTATCTACTCAGGAGGCCAGCGTTTGGCAGAGTATTCGGGAAGGACTAGGATTTGTATTTCAGAATAAAATACTCCTCTACTCCATTTCTTTGGATCTGGTAGCGGTTTTGTTTGGAGGGGTAGTAGCCATTTTACCCGTCTTTGCTGACGACCTGCTACACGTAGGGGCCGAGGGCCTGGGTGTGCTGCGGGCAGCCCCTTCCGTCGGAGCTGTGTTAACCATACTGACCACAGCCGTGTATTCTCCTGTGAAAAAAGCCTGGCTGAATATGCTTATTGCCGTAGCCGGGTTTGGCTTAGCTACCTTAATTTTTGCCTTATCAACGAATTTCTGGCTTTCGGTGACGATGTTATTCTTAACCGGGGCTTTTGATAGTATCAGCGTTGTTGTTCGGCAAGCTATTCTGCAAATTGTACCACCTGATGAAATTCGGGGACGGGTTGTCTCGG
>JASGGE010000034.1:0-28353 GCA_047605205.1 Siphonobacter sp. | reverse complement strand
TTTTCCAGTTTACATTATCAATCCTTTTAATCGTCGGAACCATCATTATCTACCGTCAGGTTAGTTTCATCCAGACCAAAAACCTGGGTTATGATCGGGAGAATCTGATCTATATGCCAATAGAAGGCGAACTATCAACTAAGTATAAGGTTCTCCATGAGCAATTACTAAGGCAGCCCGGTATTCAGTCCATTAGTACAATCGATCAGGTTCCCGGCGAATTCGCCAGCAACACCGTTGGTGTCAGCTGGCCCGGTAAAGACCCCGAATCCCGCCCGTTATTTGAGGCTACGGGTATTGGTTATGACGGTTTGAAAACGTTAGGAATTAAAGTAATTTCCGGACGTGAGTTTTCTGAGAAATATGCCACCGATTCCGCCACTTTTCTAGTCAACAGGGAAGCTGCTGCTCTGATGGGCTATAAAGATCCCGTGGGCAAGCCTGTTACTTTTTGGGGACGTCCCGGAACAATTATTGGCCTGGTCGATGAATTTCATTTTCATTCTCTCCACGAACAAATCAGACCTTTAATCTTACGCCTGGATATTGGCTGGTCTTCCAGTTATGGTGGAACCATGATGATCCGTACCCAGCCCGGTCAAACCAAACAGGCCATTGCCAGTCTGGAAAGTGTTTGTAAACAAATCAATCCTAAATATCCCTTTACATATCGCTTTGCTGATGTCGAATACGGCAAACTATACCGATCGGAGCAAGTGGTAGGCACACTTGCGAAAGTATTTGCCAGCCTGGGTATTTTCATTTCCTGCCTGGGGTTACTTGGGTTAGCTGCCTTCACCGCCGAACAACGCACCAAGGAAATTGGCATCCGTAAAGTACTGGGAGCCAGTGTTATGAGTGTTATCACCCTACTCTCAAAAGACTTTGTAAAGCTGGTAATGATTGCTTTTGTGCTGGCCTCGCCTATAGCCTGGTGGGCCTTAAGTGATTATCTGAAAAAATTCTATTACCACGTCAACCTCGACTGGTGGGTCTTTGCCGGAGCCGGTATACTTGCCTTACTGGTTGCGGTACTCACCGTGAGTTCACAAGCTTTCCGGGCAGCCACTGCCAATCCGGTGAAGAGTTTAAAAAGTGAATAAGTAGAGCGTGGAGAGTATGGGGCTACATTTCCTATGCTCCATGCTCTCTGTCCTTCATTCCAAACCTCCTCCTTCATATGTTGAGCAATTATCTAAAAATCGCCTGGAGAAACCTGCTGAAGAATCGAATATTCAGCCTTATCAATATTGTTGGCTTAAGCTTAGGCCTAGCGGTAGTCATGTTGATCTTGCTGTTTGTGCAGGACGAGGTTTCTTTTGATCGTTTTCAGGAAAAAGGTGATCGCCTGTACCGGCTCAATGCTAAATATACCGCTCCGGACGGCACTGAACGTTACAATGGCATCACCGGAACCGCCCATGGCCCTGCTTTTCAACGAGAAATATCCGCTATTGAAGCCATTTGCCGAATTAAAGGCTGGAATATGCTTGTTAAGAAAGGCAGCGAAGGTCTGAACGAAAAAGTGATGTATGCCGACTCGACCTTCTTTGACTGTTTTACCTTTCCTCTGTTGAAAGGTAATCCTCACAAAGCTCTGGTAGATTTGCATTCAGTAGTCATTACGGAAGATATGGCCGAGCGTCACTTCGGGACGACTAACGTACTTGGGAAAACCATTGAGATTGATCTGGACGGAAAATTTGAGCCCTTCACCATTGCGGGCTTGGTGGGAAATCCGCCGATGAATTCGACCATCCGGTTTGCGGCCTTAATTCCCTTCGTCAGATCTTTACCTACCGAACCAGAGGCTCGCCGCACAGCCGAAACCGAATGGATGAGTTATCATCTGAATACCTTCGTGCTTCTGCGGAAAGATGCCAATGCAGCTCAGGTGGAGGCTCAATTTCCAAAGGTATTTCAGAAATATGCCGGAGCTGAATATGCCCGTCTGCAAAAAGAATATGGCATAAAAGACAAGCTAAGCTTTGGTATTCAGCCCTACATGGCTATGCACATGGATGCTCGCTACGGGATTGGCAATGGCCTGGAAAGTGGCTCTAATGCTACGTATTCGTATATTTTACTGGGAATAGCGGGATTAATTCTATTCATTGCCTGCGTAAATTTTGTCAACCTGACGCTGGCTCGCTCCCTACGCCGGAGTAAAGAAATTGGCATTCGAAAAGTAACGGGAAGTACCCGTAGTCAGC
Organism: Siphonobacter sp.; assembly: GCA_047605205.1. Taxonomy (GTDB): domain Bacteria; phylum Bacteroidota; class Bacteroidia; order Cytophagales; family Spirosomataceae; genus Siphonobacter. The sequence goes on along the minus strand of JASGGE010000034.1, from coordinate 26,140 downwards.
TTATTTCACAGTTTTTAGGAGAATCTTTTTTATTAACCTTTCTGGCTTTTTTACCAGCTTTTGGCTTGGTAGAACTATTACTTCCTGAATTTTCTGAACTTACAAAAAAAGCATTAAAAGCCAGCTACTTACTTACCCCTCAAACCATTGGTTTGTTTGCTGGGCTTCTGTTAACGGTATCCCTTCTGGCGGGAGCTTATCCTGCTTTTGTATTATCAGGATTCCGACCCATCGAAACGCTCTACGGACGCTTCAAACTAAGCGGACGCAACTGGATGGGAAAATCACTGGTAGTTCTTCAGTTTTCCATCGCCATTTTTCTGTTGATTGCCACTTTCGTATTTCAAAGCCAGTTTAAGTTTATTGCTGATACGAATCTGGGATATAATTCTGACCAGGTGGTACGGCTGGATTTACCCTATGGTCGTCCTGGCGTAGCCAGTCAGTTAAAAAATTCACTGCTTACACAGCCTGGTATAGAACAGGTTTCGCTCCGATCATCAGGCTGGCGAGCTACTATTAACTTCCTGATTAATAATGAACATCCTAAAGAAGGTCTCTATTTCGAAGAGATTGACTCCCAGCATCTGCCTTTGCTACAGATTCCGATTGTAAAAGGCCGCAATTTTAATTCAGCCAATTCCGCGGATTCGATTAACAATATTCTGGTCAATGAAGCTTTTGTTAAGGAATACATGCACGATAATGCTAACGTAATTGGCCAAAGTATTGATAAAGAAGACGATCAGAAAGTCCGGAAGCCGCTAACGATTATTGGTGTCGTGAAAGATTATCACCTTGGTTCACTGCGGGAAAAAATTCGCCCAATGTTGTGGTATATGGGCAAACCCGACAACATGACACTGATGTATGTAAAGTTAAAACCAAATGCGTCGACTGTCCTCACTCATATTGAACAGCAATTTCATAAAATTGTTCCGTACTTCCCATTTAGTTATAAATTTCTGGAAGACGAGCGTATGAATGATTACGGAAATGATAATCGCTGGAAACAGATTATTACCTACGCTTCCCTTATATCGGTACTGATCTCTGCTTTAGGTTTATTCGGCTTAGCTACTCTTAGTATGGAACAACGTACGAAGGAAATCGGTATTCGGAAAGTACTTGGGGCAAGCGTTGTACAAATTTCCCGGCTATTATCACTGGATTATCTAAAACTTATTGCCGTGGCTTTTATCGTGGCCATGCCACTGGGCTATTACGCTACTCGGCAATGGCTGGACGGCTTTGTGTATCGTATTTCTTTCAGCTGGTGGATTTTTGCTGGTGCAGGTGGCTTAGTGCTTCTCATTGCCATGCTGACCGTCAGTAGTCAGGCCATTCGGGCGGCCCGGGCCAATCCGGTAAAGAGTTTAAAAAGTGAATAAGTAGAGCGTGGAGAGTATGGGGCTACATTTCCTATGCTCCATGCTCTCTGTCCTTCATTCCAAACTTCCTCCTTCATATGTTGAGCAATTATCTAAAAATCGCCTGGCGTACACTCTGGAAAAGCCGCCTTTTTACCGCTCTGAATCTACTTGGTTTAGCCTTAGGCCTTACGGTATCGTTATTATTGATTTTGTACGTCAAAGACGAACTAGTCTTCGATAGGTATCATTCACACGCGGATCAGATTTACCGGGTTAACCTTACGGTTACTTTTGATGGTAAGCAGGAAAAATGGGCTTCAGCTCCTAATATTATTGGCCCTACCATGCAGGAAAACATTCCTGGTGTTCAGCAGCAGGTTCGTTTTTTAAAGCACAATTTTGGTAAATCAGCTTTTATCACCGCTGGTGATAAAAAATTTATTGAAAAAAAGGTCTTCTGGGCCGACTCTTCCCTCTTTCAGGTATTTGATCTTCCGCTTGTAAAAGGCAATCCCAGAACGGCTCTTTTACACCCTGATCAAATCATCATTAGTGAATCGGCCGCCAAACGTTATTTCGGAGACGAAAATCCATTAGGAAAAAGCATTAAAGTTGACAATAACCTTACGCTTACTATTACAGGTGTATATCCCGATATACCAGATCATTCTACCTTAGATGCTGACCTAATTGGTTCTTTTGCTTCTCAAAAATGGGCTCATAATAATTTAAGCTGGAGTAACGCCAGTTTCGAGACCTATGTACTGTTAGCCCCACAAACCCAGGCAGCGAATGTAACCCGTCAGTTAGAAAAGCTTATTGAACAAAATGTTCCCAAAGAAGATCGTTTTTATACTGCCTCACTACAACCGCTCACAGATATCCATTTACATTCAGCAGAAATTAATCACGCCTATAGTACGCGTAATGGCGACCCCCAACAAGTAAAAATCCTGGCTATTCTCGCCGTAGTTGTTCTGGTGATTGCCTGTATCAATTACATGAATCTAAGTACCGCTCGTTCACAGCAACGGTTTCGAGAAGTAGGTATTAATAAGGCTTTAGGAGCTACTCGCAGCTTAGTTGCCCGCCGATTCTATATTGAAACAGCTTTACTCGTACTTATCGCCATTACGTTAGGCATCACGATGCTAGAGGCTTTTCTTCCGCTATTCAATGAACTGTCGTCTAAGCATTTAACGGCTAGTTCTGTCTTTTCAAAAGAAGTACTCATTGGATTATTTCTGATCGGAACCATTGTTACACTAGTAGCTGGTTCTTATCCCGCTCTGTATTTATCTTCTTACTCACCTAAAAATCTACTGCATACCACCTTCCGATCAGACAGCGGGTCGGGATTATTCCGGCGTAGTTTGGTAGTCATTCAATTCACTGCTTCAATTGTTCTGATTATCAGCAGTCTTGTCTTTTATCGGCAACTAAATTTCATTCAAACTCAGAAACTGGGGTATCAACCTGAGCAGGTAGTTGCCATTACTACTGCTGCTGCCGAATCAAAAGAACAGGTAGAAGGCTTAATGAACAGTTGCCGAAATTTGTCAGATGTTGTCGACGTTTGTCGAGCTCAAACGTTTCCGGCTAATGGGGGCAGTGGCCGCTCAGTCCGTCAGAATTTACAAACAACCGAAGACTTCAAGGTAATCACCAATCACGTTGCCTCTGACTTTGTGAAAGTATTAGATTTAAAATTAATTGCCGGAAGAACCGTACCTAATACCCCTAAAGCCGCTACGGATACGATGGTGCAAGTAGTTCTCAATCGTAAAGCGGCCGCCTATTTGGGTCATACCCCCGAAGAGGCGATCGGAAAAACTGCCTATGGATTATTCGGAGATAATCTCGCTCAGATTGTAGGAGTAGTAGAAGATTTTCATTTCGAAAATTTTCATCAACCTATTACTGGCTATGCCTTTCACAACGCCAATACTGAATCTTATCGGTATCTGCTGGTAAAACTTAAAACACAGCAGTTGAGTGAGACAATGACTCAACTGGAAAAAATCTTTCAGCAAAACCTTCCCGAGTCAGCTTTTGAATACACGTTTTTGGACCAATTTCTGGATGATCTCTATCGAACCGAACAACGGACGGCTCAGGTTGTACTGGTTTTCTCAGTCTTAACCATTCTGATTGCCTGCCTTGGTTTATTTGGCCTTGCAGCTTATTCGGCCGAACAACGTACTAAAGAAATTGGTGTACGTAAAGTTTTAGGTGCCAGTGAGATTCAACTTGTCACCTTACTTTCTAAAGATTTCCTTCGCTTAGTTGGTATTGCCTTTCTAATAGCCTCGCCCATTGCCTGGTGGTTTATGAACGAATGGCTAACTAGCTTTGCTTATCGCGTTCAGATTAGTTGGTGGATGTTCGCCGCCGCCGGAGGCATTGCTCTCATGATCGCATTATTGACGGTAAGTAGTCAGGCCATTCGAGCTGCCATGATGAATCCGGTAAAGAGTTTGAAGAGTGAGTAGTATGCTATTTTTATTTCCTTAACCATATGTTTTCAAATTACATCAAAGTCGCGATTCGGAATTTGTTCCGAAACAAAAAGTTTACTTTCCTGAATATCACTGGTCTGGCAATAGGGCTGGCTTCTTTCTGGCTGATTATTCAGTACGTTCGTTTTGAGAATAGTTATGATCAAATACACAACCCAGATATATACCGTGTTGAAAGTCTTTTCTCAAAAGCTGGTTCTCAGACAGATCACTGGGCAACCAGTACAAACGGATATGCTCCGGCAATGAAAGCCAATTTTCCGGAAATCACCAGCTATACACGTATCAGCTGGCGAAATTCAAGCAGGGTAGTACGATATGAAAACATAAAGTTTAGGGAAAATCATGTATGCTTTGCTGATTCAAATTTCTTTTCCTTTTTTTCCTATCCTGTCATTCTGGGTGATAAACATACTTTCCTGAACACTCCTAATTCTGTAGTCATTTCACAGGCCTCCGCCAGGAAATACTTTGGGCAGGAGAACCCCATCGGAAAACAACTCGAAATCAGTACAACAACCGATCAATACAAATGTCAGGTTACAGGTGTATTTGCAAACCTCCCTGAAAATTCTAACATGCAATTTGATATGCTGATGTCATGGAGAACTTCCCCGCCCCATTCCTGGAATTTCTGGTATCAGCATGAAAGCTACACGTTCGTGCAGTTAAACCCGCACGCTTTTCCGGAACAGGTTGAAACTAAATTTCCGGCCTTATCTGAAAAATACAAAACAGCAGATGCTATGCGTGACCAGCAATGGGGTATTAAACTGGTTCCCCTGGCTGATATTCACCTCAATACTGCTACACCCAATGAGCTGGAAGTAAAAGGTAGTCGTCTTGCCACTCAGTTTCTTTTGGCTACAGGTGTAATCATATTACTTATCAGCTGGATTAATTATAGTAATCTGGCAACCGTTCGTAATATGTTTCGTGCAAAAGAAATGGGTATCCGTCGAATGATTGGTTCTTCCAGGCAATCACTTATTACCCAATTTATTGTTGAATCACTTTTATTACATAGTATCGCTTTGCTTATGGCCGTTTTTCTGGCTGAAGCAGCAGTTGCTTTACTGCCCGTTTCCTTACATCTTCGGGCGTTTCCCAGAGATCTTACTACTGTTGCAGAATTCCTATTCATTTTCTGTTTAGGAGTACTTCTGACAGGTATCTATCCGGCTCTGACCTTATTACGTGCTAATCCGGTCTCAGTATTAAAGGGTAAATATGTATTTTCTTCCACCGATCTGCTTCTTCGCAAGTCCTTTATTATACTTCAGTTTGCTATTTCTGTTATTTTGATTGTTGGGACTATCGTCGTGTTTCGGCAACTTTCATATATGCTGAACCAAAACACTGGTATCCAAACAGATCAGATACTTGTTCTGAAACTCCCTGCCAAAACAGATCAGTATGAAAGCAAAACACAAAGTTTCAAAGACCAGCTCAAAAACCTTTCAGGAATCAGCAGTGTGTGTGAGTCAGGGTCCGTACCAGGAAAAGAAGTAGGCCAGTTTCTGGCAAATCGCCGATTTTCAGATCCTCCTGAATCCAACAAAACATACGAAATGCTTCAGGTTGATTATGACTTCCTTAAAACATATGGTCTCCAGGTCGTTGCAGGCCATTATTTTGATCGTTCCCGCCCCGCAGATCAGTATGGCCTTGTTATTAATGAATCATCCGTACAACAATTTGGATTCAAATCAAATGAAGAAGCCATTGGGCAAAAAGTTTCCCTGGAAAGCACTCCAAATCGACCTAACGAAATTATTGGTATTATAAAAGATTACCATCACCAATCTCTACAGCATCCATTTACACCTGTTATACTTTTTATGGATCCGGAATATAAATGGATTCCTACTGAATTCTATTCACTGAAAATGCAGAGCACTAATGCTTCTCAAATCGTTTCAGACGTACAGACTTTATGGAACGAAACTTTTCCGGAATCGTCAATGGACTATTTTTTCCTGAGTGAATTTTATCAAAATCAGTATCGGCAGGATCAGCTGTTTAACCTCCTGTTTAGCCTATTTTCCAGTCTTTCCATTTTCATAGCCTGTTTGGGTTTGTTAGGACTTTCGGCTTTTGCAACGCAACAACGCATGAAAGAAATCGGTATTCGGAAAGCCCTCGGAGCCAGTATCCCAGGCATTGTTATTTTGCTGGTCAAAGACTTCCTGAAACTTATTATCATTGCCATCATCATTGCCAGCCCTATTGCATGGTTTTCCATGAATACCTGGTTAGAAGGGTATGCTTACCGCATTCATCTGAACAGCTGGATTTTTCTCTTAAGTGGTGTTCTGGTCATCCTTCTTTCATTGTTTACCATAAGTAGTCAAGCCATTCGGGCGGCCATGATGAATCCGGTGAAGAGCCTGAAGAGTGAGTAAAGAACGCTGGCAGGCTTTAACTCCTGTCAGCGTTCTTCAATAACTAGTACTTAATTACTTTACATCTTTCACACACCGGAAACCTAGATTATTACTGCCGCTGGTAACTTCGCCTTTCCCACGACTACCCGCTTTATAGCGAATGCAATACTGATCGCTGCATAGAAATGATCCCCCGCGTTGTACGCGTTTCACGGCACCAGGTTCCTGTGGATCATAACTATCTTTAGGCCCTTTGGGGTTATCACTCGGACTAGATGCATAATAATCAGGACGATAATAATCTGAACACCATTCCCAGACATTTCCTTCCATATCATACAAACCATACGGATTAGCGGGGTATGATTTTACGGGAGCGGTTTCCACAAAACCATCTTCCTTCACATTCTGATCCGGGAAGTGCCCCTGATGAATATTGGCAACCCAACGTCCACTGGGTTTTAGTTCGTCACCCCAATAATAGGTATGTTGACCCTTACGGCCACCCCTGGCCGCAAACTCCCATTCAGCTTCGGTAGGTAAGCGTTTGCCTGCCCATTTAGCATAGGCAGCAGCATCTTCGTATGATACCTGAACAACTGGTTCGTTCGGCTTATAACTACTTTGTGGACCTTTAGGATGTTTCCAGCTGGCTCCCGCTACGTATTCCCACCATTGCAGCGGATTATCCAGAGGCACAGCATGCGTAGGTGGTGTAAACACCGCCGAACCCGGCACCAGCTTATCAGCCGGTACACCCGGATAATCGGCTGGATTTAGCTTACGTTCGGCTATGGTTACATAGTTGGCTGCTTTCACGAATGCAGCGAATTCGGCATTGGTCACCTCGTGTTCATCCATTAAAAACGGATTTACGTGTACCCGGTGTAACGGTTTAGTATCCTCGAAATCTTCCGATCCCATCGTAAAATCCCCTCCCGGAATAGACACCATGCCGTTGGGAGCACTAGTAACCGTAGAGAAGCCCGCTTCCTGATTTCCCCGCAAGGCAGCCACCCGGCTGGGCACTTTGCATACTCCCGTTGAGCAGGCAGGAATTTCGGCCGTCTGGGCTTTTTTCTGCTGGCAGGCAGCCAGAGAAAGTAGTAAAAGACTTACAACAATTCTCATCGTTATTTTTTCCGTCAGGAAGGTATTCAGTACCTACCCTGAAACCTTCCTGAAACTATTCTATTGAGCCTGTCTTAATAGCTCGAGGGCTTCATCATCGTCATACTTCACAATCAAATCTTTCAGCTTGGTTTTCAACTCGGCTGTAATTTTTTCATACCCTTTTTGTCCGTACAGATTATGCAATTGCTGGGGGTCTTTCTGAAGATCAAACAATTCCCAGGTATTAATGTCTCCGTAGAAATGCACTAGTGTATACCGATCCGTACGTACGCCAAAGTGCGGATAAACATGGTGAGGCTGCGGAAATTCGTAATAGTGATAATACGCGGCATCACGCCAGGCCGGTTTCTGTGCCTTTAACAAAGGCAGGAACGATTCGCCCTGAATATCTTTTGGAATGCTAGTACCCGTTATATCCAGAACGGTTGGAGCCCAGTCGATATTGGAAACCAGTTGGTTTACTTTCGTTCCGGGCTTAATTACCCCGGGATAGCGAATTACGAAGGGCGTTTTTAGCGATTCTTCGTAGATAAATCGCTTATCAAACCAGCCGTGTTCACCCATATAAAAACCTTGGTCAGACGCATAGACGACTACTGTATTTTTTGACAGCCCGGTCTTATCCAGATAATCCAGAAGACGACCAATGTTACGATCCAGTGATTTTGCAGTTGCCAGATAATCTTTCAGATAGCGTTGGTACTTCCATTCTGCCAGAGCCTTACCCGACAGTTTTTTCTCATCAAATTCTTTACTGATTTTATTCTCATAATAGTCAATATACGCTTTTTTCTGTTCTGGAGTAAACCGATTATAAATGCCATATCGGGTTACCTTATCGTAATCGGTATGAACTTTCAGGTCTTCTTTTAATCGCATCGTTTTCTCGATGGACATATCCTGTTTAGCCGCTGCTTCACGTCCTTCATATGTATCATAAAACGAGGCAGGTATGGGGAAAGTAATGTCATCATACGCTCCCAAATCCTGAACATCCGGTAGCCATTCACGGTGAGTAGCCTTATGCCCTACTACCATGAAAAAAGGCTTTGATTGATCACGATGCTCCAGCCAGTTTACCGACCGATCAGTAATAACATTCGTAACATACTGACCTTTGTAACTTACCGTATCACCTTTTTCGGTAATAAAGTCAGGACTATAATACTGCCCCTGGCCGGGTAATATTTCCAGATAATCAAAACCGTGTGGTAGAGCTCCTAAGTGCATTTTACCAACCCAGGCCGTTTGATACCCATTTTTCTGGAGCTCTTCGCTAAAAACAGGCTGGTCAATATCAAACTTTCTCTCGTTGAGCTTATACCCGTTTTTATGACTGAATTTGCCGGTCAGTAAAGTCGCCCGGCTTGGCCCACAGATGGAGTTAGTAACAACATTGTTCGTCAGTAAAGCTCCTTCTTTGGCAATTCGGTCGATATTCGGTGTTTGAACCAGCTTGTTACCATAAGCACTAATGGCCTGATAAGCATGGTCATCAGAAAAGATAAAAATGACGTTCGGACGCTGCTGAGCCCAGGCAGAACCAAAGGCCACCGAAGCAGCAAACAAGGTAATAATAAAACGTTTCATACTAATTGATAATAATGTTTAGAATCATAGGTTTCGAGAAGCCGGCTGAATTAGACTTCGAAGAAGCTTATTCCCACACAAAAAAGACGAAAACTCTTTTTTTCTACTCGAAAAATAAAACGCTAAACAGAGTCAAAATAGATAGGTACAAGAAAAAGAGTATTGCTTATTGGGCATACCCCGGGTTTTGAGTTAGTAATTTATTGACATCTCGCTCCCGTTGTGGAATTGGGTACAGAACGTTATAGTCCTGGATATTTTTACCGGTTTTTGTTTTTACAACGGTAATCAGGTTCCCCGTCCGAACCAGATCAAACCAACGCTGATCTTCAAAGCCAAACTCCCAGCGGCGTTCGTCCAATACAGCACTCCGAAAGGTACTTTGAGAAAGCCCGCTCAAATCAACATCCGCGTCAGCAACTGTGATGGTTTTACCATAGGCACGGCGGCGAACTTTATTAATTGCTTCGTAAGCTTCTGTAGAAGGCCCCTCTATCTCGTTAATAGCTTCCGCGTAGGTCAACAGTAAATCAGCATAGCGTAAAATCGGGTAGTTCAGATTGCCTTCGCCAAGATTACTAATCGCCGATGGATCGAAGAATTTATACCAGTGTGGCCGGAAGCTCACCAAGCCTCCACCGGCATCATACTGGGTAAAGAAGGTTCGATCTTTTCGTAAATCCCCTGTTTTAAAGCTATCATAAAACTCCTGCGTCGGCACGTCGGCACTGTTCCCGCCTACGGTTCCACCACCCGACAAAGGAATTGTAGCCCGTGGGAGGAATAAGGCCATCGCAAAGCCATTTCCAGTACCAGTTCCTCCTTTATTCTGAATGGCAAACAGAAATTCTTTATTGATTTTGTTCGCTGGTGTAAACAGATCAAAGTAACTTTCAAACAGGCCATATTGCGTGTCCGACAAAGCCGCCTTGGCTTTATCACGGGCATTGGTATACTCTTTCAGGGTAAGATACACCTTAGATAATAGCCCCGTCGCTACTGTTTTTGTAGGACGACCAGCGTTATCTGTCGTAGCCGTGGCATCAAGATCTGTTTCTCCTGCTTCCAGATCGCTAATAATCTGGCTATAAACATCTGCCACGGGCGAGCGAGGTACGTTAACATCTGCCAGAGACGTAGTCTGGTGAATGACCAGTGGTACATCCCCAAACAAACGAACCAGATTGAAATACAGCAACGCACGAACAAATTTAGCTTCTGCAATCAGGCGTTTTTTCTTCGTTTCATCGAAAGAAATCGTTGGAATTTTATCGATGGCTACGTTAGCATTCGCAATTCCCTTGTATAAGGCCGTATAGAGTACATAGATCCGATCATTTACAGGACCGTGAGTATAATCTTTCAGGGCAAAAATGTAGGAGTTCGCTACCCCCTGACCGCATTCGGCATTATCCGTAGGCAACTCGCCTAACAGATAAATACCCCGGTAATATAAATCCGTCTGGTTATTCAAAACATCATAGGTAGCTACTACTGCCGCATCGGCATCGGCTTCGGTTTTATAGAAACTTCCCTCCACCATCAGTGAATCGGGTTGTTCCTTGAGAAAATTCTGGCAGGAGGTCATGACCATTCCTAAAACCAATAAAAGAGGTATAAATTTCTTCGTCATATACGTAAGTCATTACTGAATTAAAAACCAATATGTACGCCCACGAGGTACGATTTTGCCAGCGGATAAGCATCCGAATCAACACCACGCAGAATATTCCCTTGTCCGGTCTGATTCGTTTCAGGGTCATACCCTGTGTAGTTCGTTAGGGTCCATACATTCTGGCCCGTCACATACAGTTTGGCATTGGCAATACCGACACTTCTTAACCAGGAAACCGGCAGATTATACCCTAGGGTTATGGCACCTAGACGCAGGTAAGAGCCGTCTTCAAGCTGAGCGTCCGAGAATAAAAAGGCCCGGTTCAGGCTGGCTCTTGGAATGGTATTGCTTGGGTTAGTCGTTGTCCAGCGGCCTTTTACTCGAGCTGAACTATTCTTTTGCCCCGTTGGCAAGTCCAAGTCAGCACGGGTACTATTCAGAATTTTATTTCCATATACCCAGTTGAAGGTTGCACTGAGTTCAAACCCTTTATAAGAGAAGTCATGCACCATTCCCCCGAAAAACTTAGGTTGGGCAAAGCCAATATATTGCCGGTCAGAGGCATCGAGTTTACCATCGCCATTAATGTCTTTGTACCGACGATCACCCGGTACAGCCGTAGGCTGAGCACTCTGGGCAATGTTATCAGCCGTTTGGAAAATACCATCGCTTACGTATCCGTAAAAGCCGTTTAGAGCTTCACCGGGTTTAATGATGATAGGATCTGTTATTTTCAGATACCCATTAATTTCACCCGTAAGAATCTGACTAACAGGCCCTAAATCCAGTACTTTATTTTTATTGGCGGCAATGTTGAAGTTCAGATTCCACTTAAAATCCCGGTCAATAAGCAAGGAAGAAATGCCCAGTTCCAAGCCCTTGTTTTCCATACTACCAATATTCTGAATAGCAGAAGCAAAGCCCGTTGACCAGGGAACATTAACGTACAACAACATATCTGTTGTCTTCTTGTAATAGGCATCAATAGTTGCATTCAAACGGCCACGCAATACACTAATGTCAAAGCCAACATCAGCCTGTGAAGTTGTTTCCCACTTGAGGTCTTTATTAGGAATATTACTGGGGGCAAACCCTTTGTAAACTTTATCACCGATGATGTAACTCTGACTGGACAGACCCGCCAGCGATTGGTAACTGCTGATTTCCTGATTCCCAATTTTACCGTAACTCAGGCGAAGTTTTAATTCATCAAACGTATTCAGGTTTTTGATAAAGTCCTCTTCGGATAATTTCCAGGCCGCCGATCCCGAAGGAAAGAACCCATATTTGTTATTATCCCCGAATTTAGAAGAACCATCTGCCCGACCCGTCAGGGTAAAGAGGTAACGGTTATTAAAGGAATAGTTAATCCGGCCGATGTATGAAATCAGGCTCCAGTCCAGCTTATTCGTAACGGGTGAATTAATCACCGAACCAGAGCCCAGGTTATCTGCCTTTAACAAGTCATTCACAAACCCCGAAGCCGAAGAAGTTACCAGATTCCGCTGGTATTGCTGAGCTGTGAAACCCGCCAGTGCCGTGATAGCATGTTTCCCGAAATTCTGAGTATAGGTTAGTGTATTTTCATTCAACCAGGAAGCTGAATTAGAACTCGAAACCCGCCCTAAGCCCAGTAAACTATACCCTGCTAAAATGGTACGCGGAGCATAGTATTTTTCCTGCGTATTAAGAATGTCGATCCCGACACTCGTACGGAATACTAAACTTTTCAGGATAGAATAATTGGCATATAACGTACCGAGCACCCGATTACTAACGCTTTTGTTGGTAAGTTCAAGGGCTGTGGCTACGGGGTTACCAATGGGAATACCCCGATCACTTTCCAGAGTATACGCACCGCTTGCATTGCGTACACTCAGAATTGGTGAAAAGTCTAAAGCCGATACAACCACACCCTGGGTGCCTTCGCCCCCACCCGTATTGGTCAGAGCCTGATTGGCATTTGTATTGGCTACGGTCAGGTTCGCCCCAAATGAAAGTTTGGATGTAGCCTGTTTATCGAAGTTGAAGCGAGCCGAATAACGTTTAAAATCTGAGTTAATGATTACTCCTTTCTGGTCAAAGAAATTTAACGAAAGAGCATATTTGGTTTTCACATCACCTCCCGAAGCTGAAAGCTGATAGTTCGCTACGGGAGCTTTCCGGAAAATTAGATCCTGCCAATCGGTCCCTGTACCAAATGAGGAAATTTGTTCTGGTGTATAAACCGTTGTTGCGTTTGCATCATTCACTAATTGGGCATATTCAGTGGCGTTGAGCAACGGAATTTTTTTCGTTACCTGTTGTGTACCATAATAGGCGTTGACGTCAAACTTCGTCGGGCCTTCTTTCCCTTTTTTTGTAGTGATGAGTACCACACCGTTTGCCCCACGAGCTCCATAAATCGCGGCGGCAGAAGCATCTTTTAATACTTCAATCGACACAATGTCGTTCGGATTAATCAACGAAAGGGCATTCAGCTTTGGCCCAACCGTTGCTCCGGCACTGGCAGTACTGTTATCATTGTAAACGGGAAAGCCGTCAATCACATATAAAGGCTCACTGCCGGTATTAACTGAATTACTACCCCGAATCCGCACGGAAGTGGCCCCGCCAGGCTGGTTAGAACCCGTAGTAACCTGCACTCCTGCGGCCCTGCCCCGAAGGCCATTATCGAGTGATGCAACGGGTACCTTTTTAAACTGTGCTTCTGAAATGGACGAAATTGAGCCCGTCAGGTCACTCTTTTTCTGAGTTCCATACCCAATTACAACTACTTCATTGAGTGAATTGCTACTGGCTTTCAGCTGAACATCAATGGTCGTGCGGCCTGATACCGCGATTTCCTGCGTTTCATACCCTACTCCGGAAAAAATAAGAATGGCCTGAGCATTAGCCTGAATTTCGTACGTACCCTGAGCAGATGAAATAGTACCCCGATTGGTGTCTTTTACACGAACGCTAATACCTGGCACCGGAGCACTTTCAGAAATGACCGTACCTTTAATAAGTTGACCCAGGCTTCGGAAAGATACAAAGCTTCCCAGCACCAAGATCCAGATGGAAATTGGAGGTAAAAAATGTTTCATACAAGTTAAGGCATTGCGAATGCTGAACAATTAAGGATTAAGAATGGCTATGAAGCAGGTTCATACATCGACGTGACATGGGATTACAGAAGGTTAATTTATATACTCTATAGATTTGGTGCACAATATTGATGCATACAAATACAATAACCAAGTAAGCCGGTAGACTTTTATTGAAAATAAACTAATTGTATTATTAAAAATAAAATAAATCCTATAATGTATTTTTTTACATTAATTAATCACGGCTGATTCACAGATATAAGTAGGAATGATTCCAGAAGTAGAAATTCGTGTTTCAACATCTTCCGAACGGGTATTCCCAGATAACACCAAAGCCGTGTCAAGGCCAAATTTGTTTCCCCCCAGAATATCAGTATTTAAAGTATCACCAACCATGAGAATATCTTTTTTGGCGACGTGCAGTTTCTTACGGATGTATTCGTAAGCATAGCTGAAGATTTGGGTTTCGGGCTTGCCAAACCGAATAAATTGTTTTCCCACGGCAGCCTCAACCATTTCTGCGATCCCGCCAATCGCCAGGGCAACCTGATTTTTAGATACCGGATAGGTAGTATCTGTATTCGCTACAATGACCGGAATATTTCGTTTACGAAGCAGATTGACGGCTTTATTCAAGTCCATACGCCAGTCAAAACCTTCATCATCCAGAAATACCAGAGCATTGACGTCATCACACTGATCCAGATCCAAGTCCCGAATGGATAGTGGCTGAAAAGCTCCCGTTTCAAGGTACGAAGCCGAATCCCGTGGCCCCAGATAAGCAATGGTCCCTTCACGCACTTTCTGGATGAGGAATTCCTGAGCAAGTAATCCCGACGAAATAATAGAACGGGGTGTCACATCTTTTACGCCCAAACGATGATAGGAATCGGCAAGTTGCCTGGGGCTTCGGGAAGCATCATTTGTTAGGATATAATAATCTATTTTCTGCTCTTTCAGATACTGAAAGGTATGTTCAATGCCGGGAATCAGGCCCTTGTAATTTTTCAATACGCCAAATGCATCGAAAAAGATTACTTTATAATTGGAAATAACCGTTTTAAAATCGTCAAGCTTCATATTAATTTTTAGGGGATAATAGGCGAAGAACAGATTATTACGCCTTAAATAAAGCTGATCGTGTTGAGCCTGAATTTCCAGATGAATCAACATCTACTCTTCCTCACCCTTGTTCGAATATACTTTTACGAGCATATCGACGAATCGGCTACCTCCTTTCTTTTCTAATTCAGGAAACCGTTTACATCATTCTTTGTCCATAAACTCAAACCCCAAACTCATGTCAAATAAGGTATCTGCGTCTTTGAAAAAGAACCGTAACAAATCAGGAAAAGCCTCCTCAAAAGCACTTTTGAGAAAAATATTATTTTTCTTGCGAAGCATACTTACAAATTCAACGCCCTTAGAATTTTCTCTTCATCAAAATCTTTATCAATGGAAGGGAAATAGAGCTCATAGGCTTCCCGCTGTAACTTGATTGCGTACGTTCGGTGAAAAAAATACCGTCCGTATTTAATAACATAAGTTAGAATAAAAAATCGATATGCCTCTTTCATAAACCGTACTTCCGGCTCTGTCAAAGGATAAACTTTGTGGTATTCCTGCAGAAAAATGATGAACCGATCCTCCATCAGCGGGCCAAGTACATAGCTAAACACCGTCCGATCACCAATGTCAGACACTACCCGGCTAAAGAAATAGAAGTCCATGACACGGTAACTGATTCGGAACCAGTCATAATCCCAACGTGAGAATAATTCCAGGTTTTCATTCACCGAGAAATTGCCAATATTCCAGTCAACAAAAACAGGCATGGTTTCTACGGACTGATCGACTAGCTTCTGATGGTTTTCCAGGAAAATATGGCACTGTTTTTTCAGGTCTTCAATGTGCATCCGATGCTCATACTGACCTGTTTCTGTTTCCAGAATGGCCAACAGATCGTGAACATCTGAACGCAAGGTTTTGGATGACTTGGGCAGCACCGTGCTTACCCTCGAGCAGGCTTTATGAAAACGGGCAATTTCTGCTCCGAGTTTCCGAATCTGAGATTCATCCAGGCGGCGGGGCAGTTTCTGCAAAGCTCGGATTGGATTATAGAACACCACCCAGGCATCAATAAAGCCTTCACTATATCGATACGTAAATACCTCATTATCTTTCACTAATGACCGTGCCAGTACATTTTCAAAGGGATACAGCAGGTTATTGGAAAGGGTATGAATAATTTTATGATCTTCTTTGAACTGCTCGTAGGTACCGAAATACGATAACTTGGCAATGATGCTATCATCATCATCAAAAGTGACTCTGAAAACGTGGTTGGTTGACACGCGGGCACTGATGTCTTCGATTTTAGCAATATGCTTGGAAGCATCAAACACCATAACGGCCTCTTTAATAATAGCTGGATAATCTACAATTTTCATGAATGTGGGGTGATGGTTACTGTTTGGGTGGGGTTGTTTAGAAATTCGATTCTTCATGAAACTGCTTTTCTAAACGAAAAAATACCAGCAGCCATTAAATGATTTCAAAATAACGTTTTAATTCCCAATCGCTTACCTGCCGGGCATATTGCCGCCATTCCCAGTCACGGGTATGGGTGAAATGTTCAACGAAAGCCGCTCCGAATAATTCTTCGGCTACCGCTGATTCTTTCATAACCATTGTTGCCTGTTGCAAATTAGCGGGTAACACACCGTATTGTTTGGTGGCATAACCATTGCCAGCGGTTGGGGGTATTCCCAAAGACAATTGATGTTTGATCCCATACAACCCTGTTGCTAATGCTGCCGCTATTGCCAGATATGGATTAGAATCCGAACCCGGAACTCGAGTTTCAAGACGCGTATAGGCTTCACCGTTGGTTAATACCCGTAAAGCGGTCGTTCGATTATCATACGACCAGGTAAGGGTTGTCGGTGCCCAAGCTCCTTCCACCAGACGTTTGTAACTATTAATCGTCGGAGCATACATGGGCAGTATATACGGAAGACAATACAACTGGCCTGCCAGATACTGCTTAAACAACGTACTCATTTTATCCTCAGCATCGGCGTCATAAAATAAATTCTGCGTCGTATTAGCATTCCATAAACTTTGATGAATATGCCCGCTACAACCCGGTAATTCGGCATTCAACTTGGCCATAAATGTGGCAACAATACCGTGCCGGTAGCCAATTTCTTTCACGGCGGTTTTGAATAAGGTTGCTTTATCAGCCGCTCGTAAAACTTCATCGTGATGAATGGCCGCTTCATATACACCAGGGCCGGTTTCGGTATGCAAGCCTTCGAGGGGAATATCAAAAGCGGTAAGCAGATCGAACAAATCGGTATTGAAAGCACTTTCCAGGGAAGGTCTCAGAATAGAATACCCAAACATACCTGGGGTTAAAGGTTCCAAATTCCGAAATTCTTTTTGTTGCAGGCTTTGGGGTGTTTCCCGGAAATTAAACCATTCAAATTCCTGAGCACACTCGGCATGAAAGCCCATCTCCTTACACTGCCGGACAATTTTTTTCAACAAACTCCGTGGGCAGGCGGGTAAATCATCCCCATTTGCCTTACTAAAGTCAGCCAGAAAAAAGGGTATGTTATTCTCCCAGGGGATATGCCTTTGTGTAGCTAGATCAATTCGTACAGGCATATCGGGATAACCTGAATGCCAGCCCGTTAGTTTTACATTATCGTATGTTTCGTCGGAACTATCCCAGCCAAAAACTACATTACAAAAGCCATATCCTTCTTCTAACCCTTTCAGAAATTTCTCCCGACTAATCACTTTTCCGCGTAATACCCCATCAATATCGGCAAAGGCAAATTTTATTTTGTGTACGTTCTGATCAATAATTGGATTCATAGCTATATAAATTATACTTTTAGAAGAA
Source organism: Siphonobacter sp. (assembly GCA_047605205.1). Classification (GTDB taxonomy): domain Bacteria; phylum Bacteroidota; class Bacteroidia; order Cytophagales; family Spirosomataceae; genus Siphonobacter. The sequence goes on along the minus strand of JASGGE010000034.1, from coordinate 8,517 downwards.
GGGCTGCAAAAGTAAGTGGGTTTTGTTCGGAATTAAAGAAGTTTATAAAGAAAGATTACTGAAGGTTCTCCCTTGGTATAAACAAAAAAACACTGATAAGGTTTAAAACCCTGCCAGTGTTACCTAATCCAGTTTATTACGGGACTTTAATCCTTTACCGTATAGCCCAATTTCTTCAATTCTTCAGCCGTCAGGTTTAGCACTTTCACCTTAACCGGGATCGGTACCAGTGGCGTATCGGTACTGTCAGTCTGTACAGAGACAATCTCATCCACAACGTCCATTCCCTTAAAAACCTGACCGTAAACGGTAAACTTATTATCCAGCCTGTGTTCACCGTTTTTATTCTGGACAATGTAAAACTGACACCCTGCCGAAAGCATCTGTGGGTTATTATCCCGCCCCGCTCCTACGGCTCCGTACACGTGTGTGATACCGGGCACAAATTCAGGCTTTAACAAGTAGGGCGAGTTAGCAAAGCCTTCGGGGGTATCCGGGCAACCTCCCTGAGCAACGAAGTTCTTTATTACCCGGTTAAAGGTATACGAATCCCAATATCCTTCCTTCGCTAACTTGATGAAGCTTGCCTTATGGTTTGGTGTTTCATCATACAACCAGAATAAGATTTCCCCTTTATTGGTCTTAATCTGACCAACAGCGTATTTTTTTTCAGGTTTTGAAGCCGTTAACAAAACAGACAAACAGGTAAGCAATACAACAATCTTATACATGATTTGGGGAAGTTAAGGATGACAACAGGAGGAATGATTCGTTACAAAAAATACTCTTTAAAGAACTTCAGGGTGCGTTTCCAGGCTAACCTGGCTGCTGCTTCACTTGATAACGCGGGCGGGTTGCATCGCGAATGTGTGGATTAAGATCACGTTTTCCAGCGGCTTTAGGTTGAGCCAGATACCCCTTTAGTTGTTCTATCACCGGGATTGTCTTCTAGCGATAAATCAGGATCATCTTCTGCGATGGTTGTTACATGTGCATAATTCACTTCCAGCAAGGGCAACACCGCCAAGGCCATACTACCGGTTACTTTAGCAAGCTTACTGAAGAAGTCCTGACAAGTTAATGGCTTGTGTGTATATTCGTCGAAAAGGTTGATGATCCGTTGATCCATAGCCATGGAATTTTCGGGAAGTTAAAAAAAGAAATCAGGATTTAATGAATGAACCAGGCAGAATTACTTCGATACCGGCTCGCCAGTCAGCAAATCAGTTCTTCCACTTACAATTCTCCAGGTGAGCTTGCTCGCTGGATGGGTATTTTACAGGCTCAGGATTATGCTGCCGGGAAATGGTCAGTAGCTCTGCGTACACAAGGGGCAACGGAAAAAAGCATTGAACAGGCAATTAGCGATCGGACGTTAGTACGTACCTGGTCGTTACGGGGAACCTTACATTTTATGGCTCCCGAAGATGTTCACTGGGTTACAGATCTGATACGTCCTCGCTTAGCAAACAGTTTGATGGCAAACCATCGCCGGCAAGGATTATCTGATCAGGAGGCCTTAAAAGGGTTAAAACTATTAAGCCAAAACCTAACGAATCCGCACACCCGAACTGAAATCAGGTCATTTTTGGAAAAACAGGGCTTCTCCTGTCAGGAATCCCGCCTGAATCATCTGCTGGTTCGGGCGGCTATTGAAGGCTTGATTTGCCTGGGCCCGCGGCAGGAAAAAGAATTTACCTATACTCTGCTGGAGGAATGGATTCCGCGAGTATCTACGAAAACCAAAGAAGAAGCTCTGGCAGAATGGGCTCATCGGTATTTCAGCAGCCACGGGCCGGCAACCGTTCAGGATTTTGCCTGGTGGGCTGGCTTGACAATATCAGAAGCTAAATCCGGACTAGCTTCTGTATCAGATTCTTTGAAGAATATACTTTATGATGGGCACGTTTACTGGATGCTCAAAGAGATAACTTTAGCCCCATCTGATACACTTTTCTTACTCCCCAGTTTTGATGAATTTCTGCTTGGTTATAAAGACCGGAGTGCGGCTTTGTTACCGGCTCACTTACCCATTGTAGTTGGTACCGGGAATGGGTTATTCAAACCAACCATCATGAAAGACGGACAGACAATTGGCATCTGGAAACGAACGATCACGAAAAAGGATGTCCTGATTGAAGCTAGTTTCTTCGCTCCAGAACATCAATCGTTAGTACTGCCCACCGAGCAATATATTCAATACCTCCGTAACTAAGAACGTATCTATTGGTCAATTAGGTGCGTTCTGTCAGCCCATTCTCCTTCAAAATTTTGCCTACCCGATTAAAATCCTCGACGGCCTTCTTTGCATTTTCAATATCAAAAGGTCGTTGGTGCGGAATCCAGACAACCATTACATAAGATGAGTATGATGTTTTTTAAGCATTTACAGATACGTCTCGGTTGTCATCTCATTAGGCCCCATTTCAGTGATCCTAATGACTGAATCAGATCGAGTGTTTTTTCAACATCTTTCGCAAATTCGTTTCGATAGGTATAGGCCTGCACACCAATTGGAAAAGTATACAAAGGCTTACCCGTTTGAGCAAATAAAGAGGCTGCTCCCAACAGGCTCATTAGGCTTAACGATAGTTTCTTCATAATCAAAACAGGTAACGATTTTAACTATACGTATAAGATAAATCTGTTACCAGGTAACGAAAAAAATGGCATACAAATACACTCGTGACGTTCCCTTTGATTATCACTTTATTGACTCTGATTTCGATAAACGTCATCAGGCCGAACGTCAACTGGGTACACTAGCTTTCGTATTTGGAGCTTTAGCCATTTTCATTTCTTGTCTGGGCTGGTTTGGCTTTGCCTCTTTCATGGCCGTATCAATTACCTTATTAACAGTTAGTTATCAGGCTATACGAACTGCGGCAGCCAATCCGGTGAAGAGTCTGAAAACGGAATAATGATTCTGATTACAGTCATTAAGCCGAACCCGTAACCCAGTTTATATAATGTTCCGGAATTAAAAACCAACAAATAACCAATCTAGTCGAGCCATATTCATATTCCTCTCTCATCTAACCCCAGGTGAAAGGGGATTTTCGTATCTTATCCACCGTTTTTAATCATAGTATAATTTCATCGGTGAAAAATAGTATATTATCTCTATTCCTCGTTTTCGCTGCGTTTTCGGGCTTTGCTCAAAAACACACATTCACGTTAGGTACCAGCGATTTCCTGCTGGATGGCAAACCTTATCAGATCATCAGTGGTGAAATGCACCCCTCACGTATCCCGAAAGAATACTGGCGGCATCGTATTCAGATGACCAAGGCCATGGGTTGTAATACCATTGCGGTTTATGTGTTCTGGAACTATCACGAAGCAGTACCCGGTCAGTTTGATTTCAAGACTGAAAACCGTAACCTTGCTGAGTTTATACGTCTTTGTCAGGCCGAAGGCATGTGGGTTCTCTTACGGCCGGGGCCATACGTCTGTGCAGAATGGGACTTTGGCGGTCTGCCTACATATCTACTCAAAACACCTGACATTCGTGTACGTTGTATGGATCCGCGATATATGGCCGCCGTTACGCGTTATGTAAACCGCTTATCTCAGGAAGTAAAATCACTACTGGTTACCAATGGTGGGCCAATCGTGATGGTACAGGTAGAAAACGAATACGGTAGCTTTGCTAATGACAAGGTATACCTGAATGCCTTAAAGAACCTCTGGTTGAAAAACGGCATTAACATCCCTTTCTATACCGCAGATGGCCCAACTTCATTCATGCTCGAAGCCGGTAGCATAGATGGAGCAGCGATTGGCCTGGATAGCGGAAGCAGTGATGCCGACTTTGAAGCGGCTAAAAAGCAAAACCCAAATGTCCCCTCATTTAGTAGTGAGACTTACCCTGGCTGGTTAACGCACTGGGGCGAAAAATGGGCCAGGCCCGATACCGCCGGGTTACTCAAAGAAATTACATATCTGCTCGATCACAAAAAGTCGTTTAACCTGTACGTGATTCATGGTGGCACGAACTTTGGATATACGGCCGGAGCGAACGCGTTCAACCCAACGCAATACCAGCCTGACCTGACCAGTTACGATTACGATGCTCCTATCAATGAGCAAGGCGGTGCTACACCTAAATACCACGCCCTACGTCGGTTGATTAGCCAGTATGTTTCGTATAAGATTCCCGAAATTCCGCAAGCCATTTCTACCATTACCATTCCGGCAATTCAGTTAAAGGCGTATGCTTCATTCTGGGAAAACCTTCCGGCAGCGATTAACTCGCCAATGCCTCAAACAATGGAAGCTCTCGATCAGAATCAAGGTTTTATGCTGTATCGTACGAAGTTGATCGGGCATAAATCAGGCAAGCTAACCATTACAGAACCCCATGATTATGCTCTGGTATTTCTGGATGGCAAATTTATTGATACCATCTATCGCGATGGCGGAAAATGGACCGTTAACTTACCCAAAACCGACAGTAAAGAACCTGTATTGGATATTCTGGTAGAAGGTATGGGGCATATCAATTTCGCTCAATACATGATCGACCGAAAGGGCATTACAGACCGTGTGACCCTCAACGGGATGACACTTATGAACTGGCAGCAGTTTCCACTTCCATTGGATAACAAAGCACTCCGCAATGTTAAGCCTTCCAGCACGGATGGTATTACAAATGGTATTTTCTTCAAAGGAGAATTTGAGTTAAGCCAAACGGGTGATACCTATTTTGATCTGAGTAAGTATGCTAAAGGTAATGTCTACATTAACGTTCATAATCTGGGTCGTTACTGGAATATCGGGCCGCAACAACACATTTTTTGCCCGGCTTCGTGGTTAAAAAAAGGGAAGAATGAAATCATCGTCTTTGATCTCCACCAAACCAAAGAAGCCACCATTCAGGGTGTAAATACTTTGGAGTGATTTTCGAAACTTCCACTCGATTCAAAAGCACCAACATCAATTGGTGCTTTTGTTTTTTTAACAATTTCTCCATACACTTACTCAACTGAGAGTATTCAAACACTTATATCTACACGAATTCATCTACCCAGAAGGGTCCGGCTAATTTCATAACTAATGATCAGAGCCATTTTCCTAAGGAATTTCCAAAAATTATTAATCTACTAATTCTATATACTATATAAATTATTCAGTATATTTGCAGCGAACATCAAAATCACTTGTTATGAGTATTCGTATTATTCCTTACTGTTGTCGCTTCGCTTAAAAGGCATTTCTGTCTGATGTTTCATATCCCAAATCATTAATCCATTCTGTTCCCAACTCCATATCCATTCACTTGCTGATGAGAACAATTTTTACTACCATATTGATTATGGTCAGCCTTGTGTTGGCCCCAGTTTTATTAACTGCTCAGAACCAACCCGTTATTAATGCTGCTATATCAGGTACTGTACTGGATGCCGCCTCTGGCGAACCACTGGTTGGAGCGACGGTCACCATCAAAGGCACTACCAACGGAGCCAATACCGATTCATACGGGCAGTTTCAACTGAAAACGGGTCAAAAGTTGCCTTTTACACTGATTGTATCATTCATAGGATATACCAAAAAGGAGATTCTTGTTCAGGAAAATCGGGTTACCATTACGCTTGATCCTGCTTCGAACAAACTCGAAGATGTTGTCATTTCCTCTCGTCGTCGCGAAGAATCTGCTCAGGAAGTACCCATCCCTATTTCGGTAATCCGTGGTTCTTCAGCAGAAGATGCAGGAGCTTTCAACGTAAACCGCCTGAAAGAATTAGTTCCAACGGTTCAGTTATATGCTTCCAATGCTCGTAATACAACGTTAAATATCCGCGGCTTAGGTTCAACCTATGGTTTAACAAACGATGGAATTGATCCCGGTGTTGGGTTTTACGTGGATGGTGTATACTATGCCCGCCCGGCAGCAACGGCTCTGGATTTTATTGATATTGACCGGATTGAGGTTTTGCGTGGCCCTCAGGGAACGTTATTTGGAAAAAATACAACTGCCGGTGCTTTTAACATCACAACACGGGCAGCCAGTTTTACGCCCGGAGCCAATTTCGAATTAAGCTATGGTAACTTCGGATATATTCAGGCCAAAGGGTCTATTACCGGGCCCATCAGCAAAAAACTGGCTGCTCGCCTTTCCTTTACCGGAACCCAACGTAACGGCTTGTTTTACAATGTTCATACCCAATCTCCTATCAATGACATCAACAATATTGGTGTAAGAGGGCAACTGTTATACAACCCAAATGATAAGGTAAAAATCACATTGATTGGGGACGTTTCAGATCAGAAACCCAACGGATACGGCTGGCCTGTTGCTGGGGTAGTAACAACACAACGAGCTGACTATCGCCAGTTCAACGCCATTATTGCGGATTTAGGATACACACTCCCTTATTCAAGTGCGTTCGAGCGGAAAGTTGATCTTGACACGCCTTCTAAGGCCGACAATTTATTGGGTGGAGTTTCTGCCAATGCCGATATTAAATTAGGCAATGGAACATTAACCGTAACCTCGGCCTGGCGTTACTGGAAATGGGTACCTTTAAATGACCGTGACTACATTGGCTTACCAGTATTCACAATTTCTTCTGGTAATTCTGTTCACGATCAGTGGTCTCAGGAAATCCGGTACTCTGGAAAAATATCTTCTAAAATCAGTGGTGTAGTTGGCTTATATGGCCTCTGGCAAGACTTGAAATCAGACCCCGTTCAGACAGAAGAAGCGGGTTCGGCTCAATGGCGTTTTGCTCAGAGTTCAACGAGTACACTGTGGCAAACACCTGGATTGTTTGACAATTTTGGTATCCAGACTACGAACCGAATCAGAAGCACAAGCTTGGCTATTTTTGGGCAGGCAGACTGGGAAATAACCGATCGCCTGCACATTCTCCCTGGTGTACGATATAACTACGACAAGAAAATTGTAAACTACAAACGGGAAACCTACGGAGGCCTGCAAACTACCGATGCAGCTTTATTAGCCCTGAAAGCAGCTGTTTATACCGATCAGGCGTTTGATACCGATTATGACCAGGGGAATTTCTCCGGCCAGTTATCTGCTCAGTATAAAGCCACGAATAAAATCAATGCCTACGCAACGTATTCTATTGGTTATAAGCCCATTGGCGTAAACGTAAGTGGCTTGCCCACTGCTAGTGGTGTAACCTTACTTGACCTTGCAAAAGTAAAGCCTGAATATGTAGCTCATAAAGAATTTGGAGTCAAAACCAGGCCATCCGCTAATTCTATCCTGAACCTTACCTTTTATCGCTCTGATATTCGGGATTTTCAGACGCAGGTTCAAACACCAGAGCCCGGCGTAAACCGTGGTTATTTAGCTAATGCTGAGAAAGTGCGAGTACAGGGTGCCGAGCTTGATGGAAATATCCGCTTTACCCATCTTTCACTGAATGCGGCTGTGGCTTATACAGACGGGAAATACGTAACATTCATCAATGCTCCTGTTCCTCTGGAAGAAGTAGGCGGAGCCCAGGCATTTAAAGATATCTCAGGTGGTGTATTACCTGGTATTTCGAAATGGTCGGGTTCGGTTGGTGGAGAAGCCAATACCAAAGGAAACTTCCTGGGGCTGAAAGGAAATTACTTCATTGGCATTGACGTATTCTATCGTTCTGGCTTTTCTTCCAGCCCTTCGCCCTCAAAATATCTGAATATTGACGGGTATTCTCTTACCAACGCCAGAACTGGTTTCCGGGCTTCTAATGGGTTATCGTTCTACGTATGGTCACGGAATCTGTTTAATAAAAACTATTACGAAATGTTATTGGCAGCTCCGGGAAGCTACGGTCAATACGCAGGCATTGTCGGCGATCAGCGTACAATCGGGGTAACTATTCGGTATACGTATTAAATTACAGTTGAGCGTTGGCAACGTTTCCATTTACGTGAAACCAATCGTTACGTATCCAGAACTCAGAACACTGATACAAATTTGCAGGTATGATCGGGTGTACGAGTTATCGGAAGTGTGATAATATTGCTGATTTCTGTACTTTTATAATCGTCCACAATGGTTGCTCATTACTTTAATTTCCAGACTTGTAATCGAAGTAGGCGATATTATGGTTGGATTTACCATTGGAGGAACTACCAATGCTATTAATTGCTCTTTGGGAGCTTTGGGCTATTGTACAGTTAGCCAAAAAAAGCATGACGAATGCAGCCATTCGGGTAATACAAGTGCTAATATGATTCCTTAAAAGGTAAAGGGACTCACCGGTGAGTCCCTTTACCTTTTTGAACATTATCGGGTAATTTTTTCGACTACCACTAACTCCACATCGGGTTTTGACTCGTCCGTCAGAGCTACTTTCCCGCGGTTTTTGCGAACAATACGTGAAAATAATGAGATCTCTTTGTCGAATAAAAAGCGAAAAAATAGCTTCGTCCAGGAAGTATGGCTGATGAGTGAGTCATAATACGTCGGAGCCGTACTTTTTACCTGTGGTAATTTATTCCAGGGGATAGATGGAAAATCGTGGTGTTCGTTGTGATACCCTACGTTGAACGCTA